>JAFGPS010000196.1 GCA_016936075.1 Sedimentisphaerales bacterium
TCATTATCGAAGCTGTATATTTTTGCTTTTTCGCAGGCTAACAAAATCGGAGAATGGGTTGCAATTATAAACTGTGCGTGTCCGGCCTGTGTGTTTTTTGCGATAATGTCGAGCAGCTCTATTTGGCTTTTCGGCGAGAGTGCTACTTCGGGCTCGTCGAGAAAGTACAGTCCTTTTATCTTGTATCGTGAGCGGAAGTATGACATTACCGATTGGCCGTGCGATTGTGTGATTAAAGATTTGCCGCCGAAGTATTCCAATTGTCCCGGGTCGGTCGCGGCCCATGCGTCAAGTATGTTTGCGAAATCTCTGAATATATCCGAACCGAAATATGCGCCCGGCACTTCGCCGTTGGTCCATTCGAGTGACAGGCATCTATGTAATTGCTTTTCGTAGCGGTTGAACTGGTAGCGTGTCCCTTCGGAAGTTCTCCAGATATGCACGCCGCACTTTAATGCTATCGCTTCAAGGAGAGTAGATTTTCCGGCGCCATTGTCTCCGACGAACAGAGTTGCGGGAGTATCGAATTCCAAACGTTTTGTTTGATTGAAAATTGGTAAGTTAAAAGGGTAGTGCTCTTGAGTTGGATATTTTTCATGTAGTAGTGTTACACTTTTAATATGGTTAGTCATTATTTTTCCTTTTTAACAACACATTTGAAAGCGAAACGGAGATTTTCACCTCTCGTGTTCAAATATCCCCGGTGAGACTCGAACTCACAGCCTTTGGTTCCGGAAACCAACGCTCTATCCATTGAGCTACGGGGACAAACTTAAATATTATTACAACACAACACATCCTTTAAGTCAAGGTACAGCCGGAAACGAAACATTTTACATATAAAAGAATAGAAATTGGAAACAGTGGCTTGAAAGAGTATAAGATTAGTATATATAAGCAATTATGCTATATTTCATTTTATGTTTATGAACCTCTTAACTAATGAGTTCATATTTTTTTTGATAGAAACAATGAGTAAATGTGGTATAATATAATTAGACTTTGGTTTGGAAGGTTTAATGATGAAATTACTATATACAGTTCGCAAAAGACTCATTTCGGCGTTATTAATAACGTTTTGTTTTATTACCGTTGCTCAGGCTGATCGGTCAAACTGGAATACCGAAAAAGTTGAATGGCTCGCCGGACCGGGTGGAGTTATTAAAGGTATTCGCTTTCCCGAAAAGGTGGAATCAACTCTTGATACATCTAATGGTTTCAGGCTTTTTTCAATGGAATCGTCTGATGCAAATATTCCTGATAACGTTATAAATTCGCCACCTTTAGCAGGCTTTGTTCCGAGAATTGCGGTTAACGTAACCAATAGACATTCCGATGACCTTGACTGGGTAGGCTATCCCCGTAGTTCTGTAGTTGGACATTATTTGACTAATAATCCAGAACAAAACTACATTATAGGATTGTTGGATACGGGTGCATCTTCAAATATTATCAGTTATGCTGGTTCACAAATAGTTGGTATTTCCTCTCCTCAGATTACTCCAAATACTGTCCAACTTATAGGGGCAACAGGTTCTGTATTTGGCAGGGTAAGTATGCCTTTGGCAGTTTTTATGGACGGTCTTGCAGCCATTGATCCGAATACCGGTTTTCTTGATGACTCGAATATGGTAGGGGAGAGCAATATATCCGTTATTGTCGGGGATGTTCCGGAAGAAAATCAACCCGATTTACCGACAGTTGTTGGTACGCCTATTAGTGTTTATTATGTTACATCAATTAATAATGATAATCCCATTTCTGTAACTTATGATGGTAATAATTATACGGCCCCTGATATAAAATTCTATAGCCATACTGATGATGACATACCTGAGTATTCCAATAGAATTCCTTTGAATCTCATTCCGACCGGAGCATATGATGTACAATATTTTCCGGATTTGGATTTTGACACTTTATATATGTTACCATTAATTCCTTCTACAATCGGAAGCCTTCTCCAGAGTTTATTCTTCGTAAGCAGTGTGGATTTGATAGAAGGAACGAAAAGTGCAGTCGATAAAGACCGTTTTATGTTTGATACAGGTGCCCAGGTAACGGTAATTAGTTCAGCAATTGCGGCAAGACTGGGATTAAATCCTTCTAAACCAGACTTTGAAGTTGAAATTCAGGATGTCACAGGAGGACTCACATATGAGCCGGGCTTTTATGTAGATTCAATCAAAATGGCGGCTCTGGGGGATTGGCTTAATTTTACGAATGTCCCGGTTGTTATGATTGATATCGATTCCCCTGAAGGTGGATATCTTGACGGCATAATTGGGATGAATCTGTTTACAGAATTTAATCTTGTTCTTTATGGTGGCGGTTTACTTGGACAGGATCCTCCTTCGCTCGCTTTTGAGCGAATACTTCCACAACTGATAGGTGATATTGCACCTGAAGGCGGAGATGGTATAGTTAATTTCATGGATTTTGCAGTTCTCGCGGATGCCTGGCTTGCTACGCCAACATCCGGCAACTGGAATCCTAAAGCAAATATCGCACCGCGATACACGCCGGATAGCGTTATCGATATTCTCGATCTTTCCGAAATGGCTCAATACTGGCTGGATACTCTTTCCCCTTGATTTTCATATCTTAGTTAAAATGTTGATGTTTTGCTTTTAAGAGTATATACTTTAACAAGTGCCTAAAATGCCATAATAATGTAGGGTGGGATTCTACCCCACCATTTATTTAATATTGCAATTTGGTGGGGTAAGCTCCACCCTGTTTTGAGATTTTACCATGAAACTATCTAAAGAAGAAAAAAAAGCGATTGATAAAATAAAGAAACTTGCCAAAGAAAATAATATTAATATCGAAGGCGGAAAAATAAGAAGAACATCTTCGCGTTTCTGTCTTGGTGTCGAACATGGTGATTATAACGGAACCGAACTTTTCGGTGTAGGTACCGACAGATTCATCTGGATGGCATACAAACCCAATGGAACTGATTCTGTCCGGCTTTTCAGTGGAAATTTCCCTGATGATGGAGTTATTGAGTTCAAACTCGGCGATGTTCCAAAACCCAAATCCAAAGCTACGGCTAATACATGGGCAAGATTTCCATACGGCGTAGATTATATTTTGAATCGTGAAGGATATAAACTTACAAAAGGCTTTGACGGCGTAATATATGGAAACATCCCGGGCGGCGGAATGAGCAGGTCGGCTTCTTTAAGCCTGAACCTGATTCTATCGCTTTTCGATGTAAACAAAATTAAAGTAAAAAACCAGATGGATATCGTTGACCTTGCTCAAGCGGTGGAAAATGATTATATAGGTTCTCCCTGCGGCAAGCTCGACCAGATTATGATTCTGTTTGCGAAAGAAGGAATGGGAACACATTATAATCCGGCTAAAAGGTCAATTTCCTATGTGAAGCTTGGCAAAAAAGCCCAGGACTTTAGAATTGTCGTAATGGATACCGGGATGGAAAGGCCGGGCCTGGAAAAATCGACATATAAAATCAGACGAAATGAATGCGATAAGCTCGTAGAGATTCTTAAAAAAACAGGCTATAAAATTTCCTGTCTCGCAGATATTAAAAAGAAGAAGATTTTCGATGAGATAATTGCCAAATTCAGCGGCAGGCATGCAGGATTGTGTGAAAGATTTAAATATATCTATGATTCACAGCAGAGATTTTATGAAATGCTCAATGCCTGGAAGTCAGGTGACATTAAGACTGTAGGTAAGATTTTTCGAGCTGATGGAATCGGTTTGCGTGACGATTATAAAATATCGGGACCTGAACTTGAAACAATGTGTGACATTGTGAGAACTATACCCGGAGTTTTCGGTGAGAGAATGCTGGGTGGTGGTGACAAAGGTGCATCGGGTGCATTAGTGAAACCCGAAAGTGTCAAGTCGCTCAAAAAAGCAGTGGATAAATCTTATCCAAGGAGCAGGCCGGACTTTACAGATAAATATGCCGTACATGTCTGTAAAGTTGTTGATGGTGTAAAAGTATTTAAGGATTTAATATGACAGATATAACTGAATCTGCTCCAGAAATAAGTTTGCCGCGAGCAAAAGGTATGTTTGAAGCTTTTGTTACAGACAATAAGAAAATCGGGCATTCTTTCTATAAACTTAAACTAACCTTATCAGGCGAAGGCGCTCATGCTTTTGCTAATTGCATACCCGGCCAATTTGCAGAATTGGATGTATCCGAAGTTCCATTGCCGCCTGAGGAAAATATTCCCGAAGATTTGCTTGATGTTTCGCAGCGCGAAGTACTTTTGCGAAGACCATTCAGCTTTACTGATGTCACTGTACACGGCGACAAAACCGTTGTAGATATAATGTATTGTGTCCTCGGACCTGCGACACTTCGATTAACAACACTGAAATCAGGTGATTCGTTCAGTATCCTCGGGCCTTTAGGTAATGGTTTTCATGTTCCTGAAGGTAAGAAATATGCAATTTTAATTGCGGGCGGAATGGGTACGCCGCCATTGCAGCATCTGGGTAAATTACTCGTGACAAATCATCTTGAAATTGAAGTTACTGCTTTTGCGGGAGCAAAATCGAAAAATGATTTACCAATTGACGGCAGATTAGATGAAATCTCGATACAGCTTGGTTTTCCAATTCCTGAATTTGCCAGATATGGTATAGAATCGATAATAGCGACCGATGACGGCTCGCTTGGATATAAAGGTTTCGTAACTGATTGTTTCGTTGAATGGCTCAAAGAAAAAGAGTTACCTGCCCAGGAGACAATTATTTACTCATGCGGCCCTGAGAAAATGCTATCAAGAGTAGCTCAAATCGCACAGGAACGAAATATTGAGTGCCAGGTAAGCATGGAACGCAGAATGGCGTGCGGCATCAATCTATGTCAGGGTTGTGCAGTCGAATGCAAAGTGCCGAATTCCAATGAAACTATATATAAAATGTGCTGTCAGGATGGCCCTGTTTTTGACGGTGCAGAAGTTATTTTCGTAAATTAAATAGATTGCATGTTTATACTTGCATACATGCATGGACTGGAAGCCCATGCTATGCTACCGCAGCGGCTTCTTCTTCATATTCGCTGAACTTCACACTAATTTTTTTGCTTACGCCGCGTATTTGCATCGTAACACCAAACAATGTACCGGCAACGCTCATTGTGCGTTTGGAGTGGGTAATGATTACGAAGTTCGAATCCTTCTTAAAATCCTGCAGAAGCATATTGAAACGCTCGTTGTTGGCTTCGTCCAAAGCGGCGTCAACTTCGTCGAGGAAACAGAACGGTGACGGTTTACTCTTGAACACTGCAAACATTAGTGCCAGAGCAGTCATGGATTTTTCACCGCCGCTGAGAAGTGATATACTTCTTGTTTCTTTTCCCGGCGGTTTGGCGATAATTTCAACTCCGGCTTCAAGAATATCTTCAGCATCTTCAAGCACTATATCTGCTTTACCGCCGCCAAAGAGTTTGCGGAATATTTCCTGGAAATTAGCCCTGATTTCATTGAAGGTGTCCTGGAACTTATCTCTGCTTTTTGTATTAAGACGATTAATAAGTTGCTGCAATTGTCCCTTGCTGCTGTTCAAATCCTGAACCTGGCTACTTAAAAACTCCTGCCTGGTTTCAAGGCTTTCCTGCTCTTGTATTGCGTCAACATTTACATTGCCCAGCCTGTCTATCTTGTTTCTTAATTCGTTTATCTCTTCTTTAATCTGTTCCCAATCGACTTCTGTTCGAGTGTAATTCTGATAAGATTCGACAAGGTCAATCTGCAATTGGTCCTTAACTCTCTCGACCAAATCCTGCTGTTTGACCTGTAATTGACCAATTTCAATTTTTAACTCATTTATTCGGTGTTCGACATGCTCTTTTTCGGAACGCTTTGTGCGAAGAATATCTTCTGCCTGTTCTTTTTGTTCGACAAGTTTTCCAATCTCAGCTTGCAATGTATGAGTATTTTGCTGGCATTTTTCTTTCTCAATGAATAATCCTGAAACTGAAGATTCGCAATTGAGAATGTCTCTCTGAGTTGAGGTGAACTGCTGAGCACAATTTTCTATTTCTTCTCTCGCTGCTTGAATAGCAGTATTATTTTCCTGCATTTGTTTTTGCATGCTATTAATAATCTGCATAGATGCTTTTCGCTGCTCGATTATCTGTCCAACGGAGATTTTCAAATCAGTGAGTTTGCCTTCAAGTACCTGACGATGCTCTTTCTGCGTTGCATATGAGTCTTCAAGAGTCTCTATCTGTTTTGTTCTCTGTTGATTAACTTCTTCAAGCTCTTCGAGTTTCTGTTTGGAATCGTATTCTTTTTGTACGGATTGAGCTATTTGCTCGGCTAACATATCTATTTCGCCGGAAAGCAAAGGTACTTCCTGTCTTAGTCTTTTAATATTTTGATCAGTCATTTCGAGCTTTGAGTTGACCTGCATTTTTTCGGTATTGGCTTCATAAATTGCAGTACGCAAATCCTTGCATAACTTTTCAAGATGCTCACTTGCCTGTTGATTTCTTTCGATCTGGTTCTCAAGATCAGCAATTTCGGAACTCAATTTACCAATTGACTCCTGGAGTTGGCGAAGCTGGCTTTTTCGTGATATCAGACCAGTTGCTTTTCCTAAAGGACCAAGCTTGATAATTCCATCTGTTCCGAGAAATTCTCCTTTAAGAGTGACGAAACTACAATCTCCTTCGATTTTTCCGAATATTGCAATTGCATCTTCTATAGAATCTACTATCAGAGTTTTTCCAAGTAATTTCCAGACCAGCGGAGCATATTTGTTATCAAATTTTACAAACTCGACAAGTCTGCCTTTTACAGATGGAAATTCCGACCAGTTATTTTTGTCCATGAACGGCCCAATTTGGTCAAGGCAAATGAAATCAACTCGGCCGTCTATTTTTTCAATTTCTTCCCTGTCTTTAAGCATTCTGCCTGTACTATTAGTTACGAGAGCATCAGTCAAACCTTCGAGGGACGCTTCAACCGCATTGGCGTATTCGACATCGGTTGTCACCATCTCCGCGACTATTCCTTCGACATAATCGAACTTGCTGTTGTCAGAGGATTTTATCTGTAATATGTTTTTTACGCCTGCTTTAAGCCCCTCGCATCGTCTTTCCATATCTGTCAAAATTGACAACTCACTGCTTATTGCGCTTCGAGCTTCTTTGCTTTGGGAAAGCCTTTTATTATCATCTGAAATTAAACGGTTCAGTTCTTCGACTTTACTTCGTTTTGATTCGAGACTGTTTTGCAGGTCTTCGAGTACTTTTTCGATATCACCAGAACGTGCATCATGCTGAGCTTTTTCCGTAAGAAGTTCTTCGAGTTCTTCACGTGCGGTTTGTGCTCTTCCGGCCAGACGCTCTTTCTGGTTTGATAAATTGTCACGATATACCGAAATACTCTGTACTTCATTATGAAGCTGTGCTGTTCTTCTTACAATATCAATAATACCGGATTTCTCATCTTCCAGGTTCGCTTCAAGTGATGCACATTCAGTATTAACTTCTTTAATAGTCTCCTGAAGTTCGGTAATTGCGGTGTTTTTCTCTTCAATTGCTTTTTCACAACTTGTCAGCTCATTTTGATATTGTTTCGTATTCTGCTCGAAAAGATTCATCTGTTCCTGAAGTTTTTCGACTTTTTCCTGAGCAGAGTTTTCCCTTTGCTGAAGTTCAGTTACTCTTGAGCGAAGGAATTCGATTCTCTGGACAAGCTGCTCAATTTTACTGCGTACAGAAACAAGATTATTTCCCGCCTGGTTCAATTTATGTTCTGTTTCGATGATATTCTCACCAAGTGAGCTTATCAGGCTGTCATTTTGCGCCACTTCTGAAGCAAGAGAACCGAACTGTTCATTTATTTGGTCATGTAATTCTTCTTTTTCTTTGTACGCACTTAAAATTTTATCGTATTCGACAAGTGAATAGTTCACCTGGAGCTCTTTGAGTCTTTGTGAATATTGAAGGAAATTTCTTGCTTTGCCTGCCTGGAGTTTGACACTCCTGAGTCTTTTCTCGACTTCACCTAAAATATCAGCGAGTCTGAGTAAATTTTGTTCTGTTCGTTCCAGTTTTCGCAAAGCTTCTTTTTTGTGTGCCTTGTATTTGCTAATACCAGCGGCTTCTTCGAATATGGACCTGCGATCGGTTTTAGAGGCACTAACTAAATAATCTATCTGTCCCTGTTCGAGAATAGAATATGCTTTTGTTCCAACACCGGTATCCATAAAGAGCTCGCGGATGTCCTTAAGACGGCATATTTTATTGTTGATACGGTATTCACTTTCGCCGCTCTTGTAGATTTTTCTCATTACTTCTACATGGTCGGTGTCAATCTGCAGCTTTCTCTGACCAATACCTTCAGGATTTGATAAAACCAGGGTGACTTCAGCAGCACCGAGAGGTTTTCTGCTTGTACTGCCACCGAAAATTACATCAGCCATGTGTCCGCTGCGCAGGCTTTTTACCGATTGCTCTCCAAGCACCCATTTCACAGCGTCAACGACATTGCTCTTGCCGCAGCCGTTTGGCCCGACAATAGCTGTTATTGGTGTATCAAAATTAAACTCCGTTTTATCTGCAAAACTTTTAAATCCGTTTAGAACAATTTTTTCAAGTCTCATTATAAATCCTGTAGTTAACGTCCGGTAACTATATTTCTACTCGTGACCATACACGTTTTTTTAGAAATACGTATTATAGTTATCGGTCGAAAGTTTGTTATTTCTTGACATTTAAGTCAATTTTAGGAATGGGTCCGGCATGAAATTGTGCGTTAATAGCACCTTTATCGCACATTTGTTTCAAAAGAGCTATTATATCACTATATGAAACACCCAAACCTCCTCGAGTAATCTGACCTCTTTCAGGGAGTTCATTACAAAGCGCCTGAATAATATCACCAAGTTCATAAGTACACTTTATATTTCCAGTCAAATCCGGCCTGTCAGGAAATTCTCTTGTTACAATTACATAATCCTGATCAACCGGTGCTTCTATTGTTATTTCATTATTGGCAGATTTAATCAAAAATCCTTTATTGCAAGATATTGACGTACCCATTAAAACCACTTTTGGTTGGCCGCTTCGGGTTACATAAATATCTTTTCTTACGGGTTGCTCAATTTTCTCAACATAAAAAACCGACGCTATTGGTTTTACATTTATGGAACTATCGTTTAGTTTGTGTAATTGCTCATATGCGGCCAGTCTAATATCAAAACTTTCGTCTTTCATTAATTCCTGGGCAAGAGAAGATGCGTCTGATGCTCTTCCAGATTCAGTTACAGCTTCCAGGGCTTCAATTCGATATGGAGACTGTTTATCGAGTACAGTTTCAATCAGAACGCCCATACCTTCATCACTTCTTAAATTTAACATGCATCTGGCTGCTCGAAGCCTTACATGCTCATCGGGTGCTCCTAATAATATAGAAAGCTGATTAAGACTATTATTGCCTATTGTCTCAAGAGCATACTCTCCATCATTACTTTCCGGTTGATTAATTATTTGCTGTATATGTTTTCCAACCCTATTTGGTTCATTTTCCGGTATATCATAAACATACATTGTCTTTAATAACTCAACGAATTTCTTTCTTTGCGTCTTATATTTAGTCGGTACTGTTACTTCAATAATTCCAGCTTTGACAGCTCGGGCAGTATTACGTCCAAAACGAAAATTCAATCGATTTCGAATGTTATTCGTAAGTTCAAAATCATCATTGTTAAGCACAAGACCGATGATATATTTAGCAAAAACCTTGCCGCCACCTAAGATATAACCAATTCTTCCATCAATTGGTAAATCTGAGATTTGATCAGTAAAAATAGGTCCTTCGGCATCAGCGAGAATATCAGTATTAATTCCGAAAGTGTTAATCCTTTTAAGCTCACTATGATATAACCAGCCATTTTCAAGAGATACAGTCTGGGTTCCTGGATAAGCAATTACTTTTAGATCGAAATATTCCTTTCCAGAATCTTCGACAGGCATAACACCTTCAATTATAACAACAGCAGTATTTAGACTTTCAATAAGACTATTAATGTTCAAATCATCTTCACTGGATAATTCTGATAAGATATATTGTGAAAGGTATTTTCTAATCTGTTCCGGGCATTCTGCAGAACCCTTCCCTTGAAGCCCACCAACTAATCCAATACCTTCCACTGAAATAGTATTAGGTGAATTGAATAAAGTTATTGAGCCTAACATAATATCCGGATTCAGCTTCTGTGTTGAATTTTTACTGGTTGTATTGCAGCCGGCAAAGATACACAAAAAGCACAGGAATATCAGTGTAAAAAGTAATTTTCTCATGGCTATAAGTTTAACTAATAGAGGCTATTCAGTCAATAGAGAAAATCTGCTAAAAAAAGGCTTAATAGGTCCCATGGAATAAATATTAGCTATGGAAACTGCATTTCTATTCTAAAAGGCTCTTTTTTAATGGCTATATTAGAAATTTCGGATATAATATTTGTCTAATTACTTTATACAAAAAGATTTACGTTCCCAGCTTCCGCCTGGTCCAGGTACATTGCTACGCCGCCAAGCTCCACGCCGTCTATTAGTTCCTCTTCCTTAATGCCCATTATATCCATCGACATCGAACATGCGACAAGCTTGATTCCTAAGGTTTTGGCTTTTTCGATGAGCGTTTCAAGCGAAGGAACATTTTTCTGCTTCATTACGCCTTTAATCATAGCGGTTCCAAGTCCGGCCATATTCATTTTCGATAGTTTGAGTTTGGAAGAGCCTCGTGGCATCATCCATCCAAACATTTTCTCTATAATGCTTTTTTGAACCGACACAGAAAAATTCTTGCGAAGAACATTCAGTCCCCAGAACGTAAAGAACATAGTAACGTCGGAGTCCATTGAAGCGGCTCCATTGGCGATGATAAATGATGCCATCACCTTGTCGAAATCCCCGCTAAATACAACGATTGTTTTGTTTTTACGATTTGAGTCACTAATAATACATGTTTTTGTCTGTTTTTTAACGATAGTCGCCTTGAAAGCTCCATCTTCATTTACTAAATCGACAAGCTCATTGCCTGTACTATGGCACCAGGCAGGAATATCGGTTGCAAAGCCGGGATCGCGTGTTGAAATTGATATTGCCTGGTCCACATCGAGCTTATTTAGTTCCTCTTTAAGCTGTAAAATTGGTCCGGGACATTGCAGACCGCATGCATCAATATGTTTTACTGGTTCAGCTTTCTTTTTTTTTTCGTTTTTTACTTCCATCACAGCGCCTGCATCATCTTTCATTTCAATTTTCTTCGTTGGTTGTATTGGCTCGGAACCGGTGTACATACTTGCTTTGTATGTCTTGTAGCCGCCAGTTAAATTGCGACAGTTGAAACCGTTTTGTGTAAGGATGCGGCAGGCAATGTAACCTCGCAAACCGACCTGGCATAACACCAATAATTTCTTATCTTTAGGCAGTTCGCTCAGGCGGCTGCGCAATCGATCCACAGGAACATTAATTGCGCCGCTTATCGTACCTGCTTCGACTTCCGCCGGTGTTCTTACATCAAGAAGGACGTGGTTTTCATCCGGATTAATTACATCCTCGACGTGACATAGTTTTGCGTTTCCATCAAGAACATTCGTCGCGACAAAACCTGCATAATTAATCGGATCTTTTGCTGAACCATAAGGTGGAGCATATGCGAGTTCGAGTTCTGTGAGGTCACGTACAGTCATACCCGCGCGAATTACCGTCGCCAGAACATCTATACGTTTGTCAACCCCATCAGAACCAATTGCCTGCGCACCCAATACTTTTTCGTTTTCAGGGTCATATATCAATTTCAAACTTATCTGGCTTGCGCCTGGATAATAAGTCGCGTGATTAGCCGGATGTACGTAAATTTTATCATAAGGCTTGTTTAATCTTTTGCATGTTTTTTCACTCAATCCCGTCATTCCAACAGTCAGGTCGAATACTTTGCAAATACCCGTACCCTGAGTTTTCTTGTATGTACTATCGAGACCCATGATATTATCAGCGGCGATACGACCTTGCCTGTTTGCGGGACCGGCTAAAGGAACCAGGCTTGCAAAACCTCCGACAAAATCTTCGACTTCAACCGCGTCACCAACCGCGTAAATATCGGGATCACTTGTTTGCATATGTGCATCGACCGCGATTCCACCTCGCGAGCCAATTATCAAGCCGGCTTCTTTTGCGAGTTTTGTTTCCGGCCGTACACCAATAGCAACTATTACTACAGAGCAGGAAACTGAATCACCGGAACTTAAATTTACTTTCAGTTTGGAATTATCTTCTTCGATAGCGGTTACAGAATTACCGAGCCGCAAATCAACTCCGTGTATCCTGAGCTGCATAGCAACTTCCGATGCCATTTCATGGTCAATTGGACCGAATACCTGGTTTTCAAGCTCGGCTAAAGTCACATCTATTTTGCGTTCTCTTAAAGCTTCGGCCATTTCAAGACCGATATATCCGCCGCCAACGACTAAGACACGGCCTTCAGGATTTTTGTCAACTGCCTGCATTATTGCGTCCATATCAGGAATGGACCTGAGTGTAAAAACATTCTTTGAACCAATACCGGGCAGATTTGGCCTGACTGGCTCGGCGCCAGGACTCAATACGATTTTATTATAAGGTTCTCGATATTCGCGATTTTGCACGATGTCACGCACAATGACTTCTTTTGCTTTTCTGTCAATACCAATTACTTCCGTCTTTACACGTACATCTATATTAAATCGAGATTTCATTGCCTGTGGAGTTTGAACCAGAAGTCTGGAACGGTCAGTTATAACGCCGCCAATATGATATGGAAGGCCACAGTTTGCGAACGAAATATATTCGCCTCGCTCGAACATAGTTATTTGCGCAGATTCGTTAATGCGCCTTGCTCTTGCCGCTGCGGAAGCTCCGCCTGCTACTCCACCGATTATTACAATTTTCATAAAACACCTTTATTTGAAATAAATCTTTTATGTTATCTTACAATTTTTGCGAATACATTCGATAATTCCGACCAGTTGCGGTGCTGCAATTGTGTAATAAACAGTCCTGCCTTCCCGCTTACTATCGAGTAGCCTGTGTCCTTTTAATAGCCGCAAATGATCGCAAGTCTGATTCGGATTAAGCTTGCATATTTCCGCAATCTCATGGACCGCAAATTTTCCTTGCATAAGAATCTCAACCATTCTCAGCCGAACTGGATGTGCAAGCACCTTCAAACACTCCGAAGCCTGATCTAAAACCTCAATAGGCAATAGATTTAATTTTTTCTCTGTTTTCGTTACCATAATATTAACTCCTACTATATACATATCAATATATCTAAATGTTTCGATATGTCAAGGGTTGTGTTTAAAAAATTTTAATTTTCTTCTAAATTTCAAATTATTTTGAACGAAATTGCTCTTTTTTGCTTTATTAATACCAGTAGCCACAAACAAATCCGTTCTTTTAAGTCATTTTAATGACATAAAAGCGTTTTTTATGTCCGCTGGTATTATTAGCGATTTTTGCATTTTGAACTGATACAGATTGTATCGCAGTAGAAAGAAAATGTGCTTATCTGGCAAGATAAGTAAAGTTGATTTTATTATTTAAATCGTACTTTGCTTATCATTCAGTATTCTATTAATAAAACGAAAAGTAAAATCATCGGCACAGACATAATAAAATCATTTATTTTTCAGTTTATTCACAATCTAATCCGGCCAGTTTTCACTTAAAACTCTATCGAATTCGCCATTTGATTTAAGAATAACTATTTCTTCGTTAAAATTGTATGATTCTTTATTATCCTTGGATGGAAACTGAATCTTATTATTAGCGAAGCAGGATATTTCATCGTTACCTTTCCATGATGGCATCATATCCCATGAATTGTCCTGTGAAAAGTTTCTTTGTGTCTCAGGCTCAGTTGCAGGATTTATCGCAAAAGTTTTACCTAACTCATATATCATAAACCTGTAATTTGCTATCGGAAGCAAAGCCTTCTTTCTATCAGGTGACAAATCAAAATATCCCATTGCGTTATCTCCCCCTAAATTAAATGAAACATCTCTTGGAAGAATTTCGCTTATACTTCCGGTATCATCGTCGTAGCTGAATAAGGACCATCTTGGTTCGTCGTCAATGTTGCTCATTGGGAAATTCATTATGTGACTTGAAAAAAAGATTTTGCCTGAGGTACTGTATTGAACTTTCATGAATGGATGAAATATTACACCCGCTAAATCTGATTTTTTTCCTCCGCATGAATAGGCCGCAATGGCTGATTGTTCGGATGCAGTCAAAAGATTATCATTTTCATCTGCTACTTCAGCGGTTCGCAAAACTCCCAAAGAATATTCATCTTCGAAAACATCTTTCGCTTGCTTCTCGATAAATGTTATCGCTTTGCTATCTCTTCGCCATGAATATTGCGGCGTGACATATTCAGCGACATCTATAGTTTTGGAGTCGCTTTTTATTGAGGCTATATAAAGATCGAATCTCAGGGAATTTTCTTCTTTATTATCGTCGAAAACGCCATTCCATGATGTATAAGAGATGAATTTGTTATCAGGTGAAATTTGCGGCCAGCAAATGACTGCCAAACTGGTTGTTACGAGTTCGGGCCTGTTTTCAGATATTTGCTCCGGAGTTGCAGCAAAAAGCTTATAGATTATAATATCAGATTCCTTTCCTTCTTCGATTGTATCAGAGCCTAATTGTTCAATCAGCGACGGATTCGAATTTTCGCTTAAGTAACGTATTACCCAGTTAATCGTTGGTTCCCCGCGAAACGGGCCTAAGTCCATCTTTTCAAAATCAGTTTGACCTAGTAAAATTAATTCTTTTGCGTATTCTGCGGCTTCTTTAATTAGTTCTACCTGGTTTTGGGGTAATAGTTTCAGTCCTTCATCAAGACTTTCACATTTTTGACTCATAACATATGCGATTAACTTGCCATCTTCTGAAATGCAAATAGTTTGAAATGGATTATTTTCTTTTTCAAACTCGCATATTTTTGTCAATGTGTCAGTTTTGCCATCAACTAAAGCTAAGATGTTATCGTAACAAAGTACACCAACTGAGCCGTCATTTGACCATTTCAACGAATTTTCAGGAAAGCAGCCGCCAATAAAGATAGCTGCAATGTAAAATAAAACGAGACATTTTCTTTTTATATAATTACTCATGGTTTCTCTCCTTTAAATATAGTTTGTATTGTTCCAGCAAAGAAGAACCTGATTTGGATTTTATATGCTCTCTGGCTGGTGAAGGATTCAGCATGGCTGTGATTTTGTTATGCCAGAAACCTTCGCCAAGGTCATCGAGATTTAAACCGCTTTTTTTCACAAACGGGGAATAATTCGAAATTACCTTTCCTGATTCTTGTTGAAGTATATCCTGCTTTGACCATCTGCCTGCCGCGATTCCGATACAGGCGGAGATAACTATTACCGCAGCCAATCGAATAAAAGGAATCCATTTAAACCTTATTGGGAAATTCTTTTCCGTGTTTTGTTTAAAAGAAGCTGTTATTGTATTAAATGTTTCTTGCGTGTCTCTGTAAATATTCTGCATTTGTAGGAAACACATGTTTTCTTCGTGGTGTTCCGCAAGATATTCCTGTAAGAGGGTTTGGACATCTTCATTTAATTCTCCCGCAGAAAAGTCCATTGCTAATCTTTCAATTATCTCACGATCCATTTTCCAATTCTCCAACATTTTTCTTTATTACTTTCAATCCCCTATGCAGTCGTGATCTTACGGTTCCGACAGGGATTTCGAGGATATTTGCTATTTGCAGATAACTAAGACCGGCCGCGAATTTGAGATGAATTACTTCGCTTTGCTCCTGATTGAGATTTTTCACAATATCCCATATTTTATCTGAATTTATAAACGTCGAATCTTCAGGTATGCTCTCGTTTTGCCGCTCCTGCATTTTTGAATTTACTTTTGTGATTTCACTTTTTTGGCGTCTTAACCAGTCAACGTGAGTTCTTCTTGCAATTCCGAAAAGCCATGCCTGCCTGCTTCCTTTTCCATTAAACTGGTTCCACGCTTTTAGAGCGCGTAAGCAGCAATCCTGTACCATATCCTCAGCGTCCGTGCTATTTCGGCATGCGCAAAACATATACGCCCCAACCTTTTCTGAGGTATGATTCCAAAACTCCTGAAATTCATTTGCAACCTTATCTTTCATTATTTCATCCGCATATAATGTCGGCGCAAGAGCAAAAAAGTTCCCACATTCTCATAAAAATATCAGAAATATTTCGAAATCGCCAGAAATGAATAATAAATCTGGATATTTGAAAAAGTACTTTTTCAGGAAGTGATGTTTTTTTATGATTTTCTGAATACAGCCACTACGTTTTCGACTTCAACTACGAAGAGTCTGTTATCACCTTCAAAATCGACTGGAATTGCGTTTTTGGGATTGAAAAGAACTTTGTCGTACTGGCGAAGTGGAATGTCCGGCGAGTTCAATACTTCCGCTGAAATAGTTACGATACGTCCCGTGATTGTCGGAATTTCTATATTATCAGGAAGTTGTATGCCGCCTTTAGTCTGCTTTTTGTCCTCATCCTTGCGAATAAGCACGCGCTTACCTATCGGCTCAACTATCTCAAATGTCTGCGGTTCTGTCGGTTTTTCTTTTTTCATTGTTAGTTCATAAAATTAAATTAAATTCTATCAATCAGATATTATATCCTTATGATGCAAAATATGCAAATCCACTCTTTGGTTAAATTATTGTTCTGTAGTAAATAATTAGTTATGGGAACTGCGGCAGAGGCCGATGAGCCATTTTTGCTGGTAGATTGTTAAAAATGAACGTAATACGAGGACGTGCTCGGCGATTTTTCTTTCTACTTTGCTATGTGTTAATATGAGGTTTTCGATTTGGTCTAATAACTCAGTGTCACTGCTTTGTGGATTTTCGAAAACAGATAAAAGCTTTTGCCTTTCATTCATAAGCTCTTCGTAAAGAGTTCCTGAATCAGTTGCGAAGTTCGGATCGGCCTGACGAATTTCAGTTACCTGTTCTTGTGTGAGTCGCAATCTGTTTGTCAATCTGTTCCAGAATCTGAATTGTTGGTTATATCCCATGCCGGAACCACGCTGGCCTCGATTTTGTTGGCCGTATCTATTACCTCTGCCGCCTTGTCCGTCATTTCTTGCGCCAAGCCTTTTCAATGGTGCACTGATTGCCTGGGCACATAATTGCATTAGTTCTTCACGATTGTTCTGGCCGAGATTGTTTCTTAATCCAACTATATGCTCGCTTACTCTTCGAATCAAATTCTGATGCGCTTCATTCACATAATCTACATGTTCTAGTATAGTCTCGTTTGGAGTTTGCGGATTATCAAGTGCATTCATTAGATTTGTTTGTGTCTCTTTGAGTTTCGATACTAATACGGAAACTTCTTCATTGAATTTCTCTTCGGTCTCAGCGATAGATACCGGCTCATCTGCAAGCCATGATTGGGAAATTTCTTTAACCTGGTTTATCTTACTCAAAGTTGTCACTCGCGCATTTACGAATGAAATGAGTCCGACTACCAGGATAATAAGGAAATAAATTGTTTCTTTCTTTTTATTCATTACTCATTTTCCTGACTCGAAGAATCTTCTTCCATAACCAGCCATGTAAAATCACCGGCCCAGTCCAGTCCTAACGCCGCGATGTATTCAGGGCTCTCTTGATTTGACGCAATAGCAGGGGGCTTTTCTCCTGCACTTATTTTTCCGAGTTTTTGTCCGATTCCTATTGCGATAATAATCGAAGCCGCTATTTTCAAAGCGTCCATCAGGAATTCGTGTCTTGCAAAAAATTTCGGATGTTTTCGAGTCGATTCTGATTTTTCTATTTTTGCTATGACTTTATCAGCGATATTGTGCGATGCGATATCGACTTCCCATTGGCCGAGTGTATCCCAAAGCGTAGAGGATTCCTGAACTCGTTGAGAACATTCAGAACAGCTTGCCAAATGCTCCTGAACTTCAGCTTTGCGTTCCGCGTCCAGTTTATCAGAGATAAACTCCATTATTTCGATGTCATTTAAGCATTTCATAGTATTCACTCATCTAATTAAACGTTATATCAACATAAAAACCTGCGGTCTATTTTATATTATTTTCAATTTTTTTTAATTTTTCTCTAAGATTTGCATACGCCCGGACCAGAAGCGACTCTACCGCTGATTTTGACCATTGAGTAACTTCGCAAATCTGGTCATAGCTTAGATTTTCATATCTATGCAAAATCACCGCTAATTTCTGTCTTTCGGGCAATTCATTAATAGCTTTTTTAACTATTTCTATAGTTTCTTTGCGTTCGATTGAGCTGGATTCCGAATCTGAGGCTCCGTTATACATAGTTTCTTCAATTGATATTGGAGCCTTGGCTTGTTTGCGCTGCTCGTCCAGGCAAAGATTAACTACGATACGATAAAGCCATGTATTGAACCTTGCCTGTGGTTTATAAGTTCCGGCCGCCTTGTAAATTCGGATGAAAGTTTCCTGGGCAATATCTTCCGACTTTGACCAGTCGTTAAGGAATCTGTACGCAAGCGAAAGAACTCTATTCTGATATTTTTTTGCTATTTCAGAAAGAGCATCCATTTCGCCCAAAGCCAGACGTCTCATAAGTTCGGTTTCATTAGTTTGGCTATCGGTCATGTTATCCATACATTATCAAAATTTTTGTGTTCGTAAATATTTTTAAATAAAAAACGCAGGTTTTATTTTTGCCGCTCGTTTAATAGTTAAACAAGTAACCGAAAACGTGAACGGTTGAATCGAAAAATTGTAAACCTTTTTAAGGAGTAAGAAAATGAAGCTTAGAACATTATCATTGGTTGTGTTAATATTGTTTGTCGGATTAACGAGTGTATCAACAGCAGGAATGAGACAACAAAGAAGGGCGGCCGCCAGTTTTGCGGCAGTTCAGCCTACAGATTCAGAAGTGATTGATTTGTGGTACATGAGACAGGAAGAAAAGCTTGCTCGTGACGTTTATCTGACATTATCTGAACAATGGGACGCTGTGGTATTTGCAAACATAAGTGAGTCCGAACAAAGGCACATGGATTCGATTAAAAGACTAATCGATATCTATAACCTTGAAGACCCGGTTGATGGTTTGGCTATTGGTGAATTTGCGGACCAGGCATTTGTTGACCTTTACAATGAACTAACTGAACTTGGCGCAAAGTCACTAACAGACGCATTTAGTGTCGGAATAACAATAGAAGAATTGGATATTGCTGATTTGACCGAAAAGATTAAGCAGATTACTACAAGAAATGTAAAGCGTGTTTTTGAAAATTTACTTTCCGGCTCAGAAAAACATCTTGCCGCTTTTCAGTACAACATTGATAACTATGATCCTGACTCTCCTGAGACTTGTATTAATGGCGGCCAGCAAAGACAGGGACGCAACAGGCCAGGCCGCGATGGTCAGGGGATGCACGCTCAAAGACGTAATGGACAGGGAAGAAACGCTCAGGGAATGAACGGACAAGGACGCAATAGGCAGGGCCGAAATGGCCAGGGGCGTCGCGGTCAAGGTCGCAACATGCAGGAATGTAATTGTGATGGTACGTGTATAAATCAATAATTCAAAAAAACAAAACATAACAAAAAAGCCCGCTTGATACTCCTGCGGGCTTTTTGTTATATCGTTTATTTATTATTTGGTTATATTTCATACTGACTCATAAGTTTTTTTAGTAAGGCACGCTGAAAATGTAATCTGTTTTCTGCCTGGTCGAAAATAATTGAGCCTTTCGATTCTACGATTTCATCGGTAATTTCAAGATCTCTGTAAGCAGGTAAACAATGCATTATTTTCACGCCTTCAGGTGCTTTGCTAACAAGGCTTTCATTAACCTGGTAGTCTTTAAATATTTCGATGCGTTTTTGCTTTTCATTTTCCTGTCCCATACTTGTCCATGTATCAGTGTAAATGACATTCGCATCTATAACAGCAGCGGCTGGATCGCTTACCTGTTTAACGCAATCAGATGAAATTTTGTTTGCAAGCTCGATACTTTCTTTATCAAGTTCGTAGCCTGATGGAGAAGCAACGGTTAATTTCATTCCGAATTTTGCGCATGCGAATCCGAGTGATCTTGCAACATTATTTCCATCACCTATAAAAGCGATTTTCAGATTTTTATGCAGATCAAGATGTTCATCTATTGTCAAAATATCAGCCATAGCCTGGCAAGGATGTGACCAGTCTGTCAGGGCGTTAATTACCGGGACAGTTGAATATTTTGCCAATTCAGTGACAGTGCTATGTTCAAAAGTACGTGCCATTATGCCATCAACATATCTGCTTAATACGCGCGCAATATCCTTTACTGGTTCTCGTTTTCCTATACCTCCGATATCCTCGGGTTTGACGTAAATTACACTTCCGCCAAGGTCTGTCATCGCTACCTGGAAACTGATTCTGGTTCTAAGGCTGGGTTTTTCGAAAAGCATAGCCAACGTTTTTCCAGCCAGCGGCGATTCGTTACCACCATACTTGTACAGTCTCTTGAGTCTTGTGCTGAGTCGCAACAATTCTTTGAGAAATTCTGTCGGACAATCGTTAATAGACAAAAAATCTTTCATTTTTTAATCCTCGCTGAAAACACTATCCATAATTTCTATGGCCTGATCGACCATTTCTTTTGTGGCAATCATAGGCATCATAAGACGTAATATAGTTCCCTGGGTGCAATTTACTCTCAAGCCTTTTTCAAGACACTTATCGACAATTGGTTGTCCCGGACTTGTTAATTGGACACCAATCATCATTCCGACGCCGCGTACACTGTCGATGATGAAATGTTTCTCTTTCAACTGCTCGAGTTTTTCCATGGTATATTTGCCGAGTTCGTTCGCATTTTCGAGGAGATTTTCTTCTTCGATAGCTTCAATTACTGCTATCGCTGCCGTACAAACAAGAGCATTTCCACCGAAAGTCGAAGCGTGTTTGCCCGGAACGAGTGACGCCGCTACTTCACTTTTTGCCATCATAGCGCCGATGGAAACTCCGCCGCCGAGAGCTTTGGCCAAAGTCATAATATCCGGCTCGACATCAAAAAGCTGATATGCAAACCATTTTCCTAATCGACCCATACCAGTCTGTACTTCATCACAAATCATCAGCGCACCATGCTCGTCGCACATATTACGAATCGCCTTGAGATAATCCGGATCGGGAACATTTATTCCGCCTTCTCCCTGGATAGGCTCTACCATAACCGCGGCGACTTCATCATCAAAAGCCGCTTCCATCGCAGATACATCATTATAAGGTACATAAACAAATCCCGGCAATAGGGGAAGTAAACCTTCATGATGTTTGGGTTGAGCTGTAGCTGTCAGAGTCGCGAATGTACGACCATGGAAACCACCTTCAGCGGTTATGAATTTATATTTTTCCGGCGCTGTATGCAAACGCGCCAGTTTTAGCGCACCTTCATTTGCTTCTGCACCGCTATTACAGAAGAAACATTTTCCGCCGAACGCACGTTCACTCAATAGTTGTGCGAGTTTTCCCTGCGGCTCGGAATAAAAAGTATTATCTATATGTATAAGTTCTCCGGCCTGTTTGCGGATTGCTTCGACAACTTTCGGATGACAATGACCGATAGCACTAACCGCCCAGCCGGGGAACATGTCGAGGATTTTGTTACCATCTGAATCGTAAAGATAGCATCCTTCTCCTTTTACAATCACTCGCGGCAGACGACCATAATTTGCAATAACGTATTTATTAAA
>JAFGPS010000197.1 GCA_016936075.1 Sedimentisphaerales bacterium
CCCATGTCCTGGCAAAAACTACATCTTCATTAGTGTATAGCTCAAAAAAACTGTTGTCTTCAGACCAGTTTGTTTGAATCCACTGAGGATATGCTAATGTAGTAACAATAAGAAGAATGAATACATAAAATGATGTACGAAACAAGTTCTTTTTCATAAAAGTCCTTTTCGGATTACTCTCTTCAAGCGGAAGAGCGGATAGAATAAAGTCACTGTGGTTCTTATGAAGCTATCATCCTATCGGACCACCCTCGGCTCTGAAGAAGCTATAATATATTGATTTTATACCATCTTTATTTTAAATAAATAAGGAGCTAATGTCAATTATAATCTCCCTTAATAACGATTATTTTGACTTATCTTCGTATTTATTATGATAATCATATCTTTCAGTTATAAAGTTTCGTGATTATTTTATATTGACATTTTTGCTTCAATAATGTATGTTTCAGGTCATATTGAAGGCAAAACACTGCCGCAAATGTCTTAAACTAAATTTACCATTTAAATATAAGGGTATGAGATGAAACGAGGATTGATCTTATTAGCACTGACAGCACTTTTCCTATTTAATACAAATGTCTCTGCTGAACCGGATCCTGACTTTTATATCTTCCTATGCTTCGGCCAGTCCAACATGGAAAGCGGCGGACGAATGAGTGATATAGACCGAACCGTAGATAGCCGCTTCCAGGTAATGGCGGATTTCGATAACGCAAGACGCGGCTGGGAAAAGGACAAATGGTACGATGCAATCCCGCCGTTGGCCGCAAAAGGCTCTGGTATTTGCATGATCGATTATTTCGGCAGAACACTCGTTGAGAATCTCCCCGAAAATGTTCGAGTTGGTGTAATTAAAATTTCAGTACCCGGCTGCAAAATCGAACTTTTCGAGAAAGATACTTTCCAGGATTATATCGCCACTGAACAGGCATGGATGAAAAATCTCGTCAATAATTACGGCGGAAATCCTTATCAGTATATGATTGATATGGCCAAAGTCGCACAAAAAGACGGTGTAATCAAAGGTATCCTGCTCCATCAGGGCGAGTCAAATCCGAACGATAATGAATGGCCGAACAAAGTCAAAGGCATTTATGATAATATTATCAAAGATTTGAACCTCAATCCAAAAGAAGTACCCTTCCTTGTAGGCGAAACAGTAAATGCCGACCAGAATGGCCAATGTGCAGGCTTCAATAAGATTATGGCAAAACTGCCGGAAACACTTCCTAATTCTTATGTTATTTCTTCAGCCGGCTGCCCGACAAATGACCGCATGCACTTCAATCCCGAAGGTTCAAGAATGTTCGGAAAACGATACGGTGAACAAATGCTCAAGCTTCTCGGTTATGAGATTAAAAAACCAGAAGAAAAAACAGAAACACAAAACTAATCGCTTTGATATTTGAAAATATTAATTATTAGAAATTTATATTGAGTTGAAATATTCCGTTTTTGTTAAACTTAATTGTGAGGAAATTAAAATGAAACATGTATATCTGACTTTAACTTTAGTGTTTGTTTTAGCAATTTTGAGTTCTTGTACCAATGCTTCCTTATCAGCAGATAATTCAGCAGCTAATAAGGAAAAAGTCCTTATCCCGGATGAATCATGGTCATGCTATATGCCCGATGGTATTCCAAGTCCTGAAAAAGGAACTCTCGTTTTTGAAATTCAGATGAATATCGACAAGATTTATAATGTTGGTAAAACCCAGTTTGGTATGAGAAAAGCATATGTAATTAAAGATGGTAAAGTCACCGGTGACAAATTCCAAGCAGATGTAATGCAGCTCGGACTCGATTACGATCTCACACTGTCAAACGGCGTAGTAGAAATCGAACAGATAAATGTTTTAAGAACCAATGATAACGGATACATCTATGTACGATGCCCGGGAACAGGTATCAATGAAAATGATGTAAGAGTCGTAATGGATTTCGAGGCACCCAATAATAGTTCAGCCGCATGGTTAAACACAGGTAAGTTTGTAGCAAGGCGCATTGTCGATGAAGAAGCAAAAACAATAACAATGAAAGTTTATGACGTCAATGAAGTTGCAATAGACGCAGCAGATACAATCAATATTTCTAAGCCCGAAGGTATTCCGTATCAATCATGGGATTTCAGAAAGGCATCTCAAGGCGAACAAGCCGGCGAACAAATAATTACAGAATTAGTAACTCTCGGCGGTAGTTGTCGGGTTGGTGCAAGTAAAAGAGGTAATAGGAATATAATTTTGATTACTGGCGGAACTTTGGAAGGTATGATTAAAGGCATAGTCATTCCCGGCGGTGCAGACTACCAGAACCTTGCTCAAAATACAATCGACGCAAGATATATGTGGGAAACAGAGAAAGGCGAAATCATAATCGTTCGCAACGCAGGAGCATTCAGCGGCCTGGTTCCAACATTCGAGACAAACGTTGAAGGCGAATTCGCATGGCTAAATAGCGGCTTATACCTAAGCTCCGGCCCGGGAATTGGTGCCGGCGGCGTAACTCTTACAATGTACAAGAGCAAAACTCAGTAAAATATAATTCGATTGTTATTTTACAATTTCTAAATATGGAAGAGCTTTATTTGCTAATTATTATTTCGTAATTAAAGTTCTTCCAGTTTTTTTTTAAAATATTCGCACTGAAATAAAATATTTTTGACAAAATAATATTTTTTAGTTGATTTTGTAATTGAAAGTGTGTTATTTGTATTTCGTTCTTTGAAAATGTAATAACTCAATTTCAGGTCCCTGCATTTATGGGATACTAAAACGGGAACGCGGTTAAAATCCGCGACGGTCGCGCCGCTGTGTGTGTCTGTTCCGTAAAACTCTAAGTTTAGAGCAAATCGGAAATCCTTGAAATATGGAATTTTAAGTCCAAACCACTTTTCGTACAAACGATTGGGAAGGTTTTCAAGGTAAGATGCGAGTCAGAAAACCTCGCCTGAATTTGATAAGACACTTTCAGAATAACGTCATTTTATAACGTTATAAAATGAAATTTCTGTGTTCTCGCGAAATGGAACTCAAGTGCGGCTAACCGGTACTATGCTTTTTCAGGCAAAGTCCGGCCTGATATATATTCCGTCTTTTCCTTCGTGGGAACGACGGTTTTTTTATGGTTTTATATATTGAGAAAGGCTGGAGGCTGAAAAATTATGGTATCGAAAAGAGTAACAAAAAGAAGTTTTACACAAATTATTAATTTCAAAGCAATTCTAATAGTGACACTTGCTTTGGCCTGTGCTGCAAATGCAAACATAGCAACCTTCGACGATATGAATTTGCCTGACCAGTCTTACTGGAACGGCTCAGACGAATCCGGTGCATTCTCCAGCGGCGGAATCTTATTCAATAACAATTATGCTTATTATGATTCTTATGAATCATGGGACGGCTTTTCTTATTCGAATATTAACGACACACTTACAGAAAACCAATACAATGCTATTGCCGGAACTGGTCAGGGCGGAACTTCGAATTATGCAATATGCTACATAGGTTTTACAGAATTACCTGCTATTACATTAAAAGCGGAAGGAATAGTTTACGGTTTATACGTGACAAATAATAATACTGCATACTACTCCTTACTTAATGGTAGCATGTTTTCAAAGAAATTCGGTGGAAACTCTGGTAATGATAAAGACTGGTTCATGCTTACTATTACTGGTAAAGACGTTAATGATGTCATAATAGGAACTATCGAATTTTATTTAGCTGATTACAGATTTGATGACAACAATTTAGATTATATCGTTGATACATGGGAATTTATCGACTTATCATCGCTTGGCGATGTTAAAACACTTGAGTTTAATTTAGACTCAAGTGACACTGGCATATTTGGTATGAATACTCCTGCATATTTTGCACTGGATACAATAATTAGCCAGTCTCAGCCGGAGATAAAAGGACCATATACAGAATCAGGAATAAACGGATACATAAATCCGCTCAACAATGGAGAGCATGGAAACCCACAAGATATAACTTCCGAAATAAATCCTGTTTTCAAAAGCTGGGCTACTGAAGTTGTCAATTATTATCAAACTCCTGGCGTTGATTTTATGTGGTCAGATCCGAACAAGGCACTGGGACCTGTAACAGGCGATAATATGGATATTTTCAGTTTAGGCGACCTCAGTAGAGAGCAGGTAAAAGAAGGTGAAAAGCCAGGCTGGATAACACTTGGATTCAGCGAGCCTTTTGGCGATGTAAACGGTTATGATTTTGTAGTGTTCGAGAACGGCCTGATTTCAGATTCAACTACGGGCGCGGGTTCGGTTAAAGGAGAACTTCTTGCTGAACTGGCATTTGTCGAAGTCTCATCTGACGGCGAGAACTTTATCAGATTTCCGTCAGTTTCACTAATCGAACAACCGGGACAACTCTTCAGTACAATTCAGCCGGAAAGAGTATATAATCTTGCGGGTAAGCATGTGAACGCTTATGGTACTTGCACTGGCACACCTTTTGATTTGTGCGAGCTTGCAGGCAATCCTGATGTCGTATCAGGTATAGTTGATATTAATAACATTATGTATGTGCGAATTGTAGATATACCCGGTACAGGTGACTTCTACGATAATGCTACCGAGCATATCGATCCCAATACATATCCGAACTGGGCATCTTATACGAATAATCACCCTATTTTTGATGAATGGAATACGAGTCTGGTTCCGCAATATCCTTCAGGCGGATTCGATCTGGAAGCGATCGGAATTTTACACGAGCAGCAATACAGCGCAGATATAGATTTGAACGGTATTGTTGACACTAACGATTTTATTTTATTCGCATCTGCATGGCATACAAGTTTCGGACAGACCGGTTGGAACGGCAGATGTGATTTGGCTGAACCTAAGGATAACTTTATTGATGCTTATGATTTCGACGTATTTTTAGAACATTTTGAGCAAATAGAAAACTGGATTTCAGAATAGTATCTAAATGAAAAGAGCTTTTACCTTAATCGAATTACTGGTCGTGATATCCATTATCACCCTGCTATTGTCAATAGCAATGCCGGCCTTTAACGCGGCCAGAGCAGGGACAATGAGTTTGGTTTGCAAAACTAATATTCACCAGCTTTTACTTGCGAATATTAGCTATGCTTCGGAAAACGATGGGTATTTCGTTGCGGCGGCAAGTGACATGATGAACGGTCCGGGTTTGAATCGCTGGCATGGAACAAGAAATTCCATCGATGAACCATTCGATTCACAACGCGGACCGTTAGCCGGCTATTTGGGTAATTCACAAGTCAAAGAATGCCCGTTGAATGTTACTTTTGTAAAAGATCAGAACTGGAGTACAAATTTTGAGCAAGGCTGCGGCGGTTACGGCTATAATATGACTTATATTGGAAGCAGACTTTGGCAAAGGAACCTGAAAACTCAGCAGGACTGGCTCGATGCCTACGCCAAAACAACACGAATTGAAGAAATCAAGAAATCTGCACAGACCCTTATGTTCTCTGATACAGCTATGGGCAATGATGGAGAAAACCTGATTGAATACTCTTTTGCCGAGCCACCTTTCGCATTGCAAAACGGTGTTCCGGTTACAAGTTTCTATATGTCACCATCCATTCACTTTCGTCATAATAACAATGCTAATGTGGGCTGGACAGATGGGCATATAAGCAATTGCAAAAAAGCTAAATTCGAGAAGAAAAACGCTTATGATGTCAGTTCATCTGATTTGAACTTAGGCTGGTTCGACCCGATTGATAATTCACCATTCGATTTGAAATAACAGATAAAAATATTCTTTTCTAAAACTTTTAGTATCAGAGAACAGTATCACTGAACAGCGGCGATTAATCTCACTGCTATTGGCTGCTTTTACTGGCGAATGGAGTACCGCCGTAAGCTCCCATATTGATTCTCCAGCCATTGTTAGGCCATGGCTCAAGTACAGGTCCTATACTGGGATTGCCTTTATCAATACAAGGACTGTTAACCGTGTCCCTTTCCCATTGACTGCCACGATACCTTCCGTTTACGGATTTTAAGTGATAGTCACCATTATCGCGGTCTGCAACAAAGAATCCAGGATCATCGTTAATATTTGTAGTCAAAGACTGAACATATTCCATCCTGCTGTAAGTTGTATATTCTTTGTCAGAATCTTCCATATCGGTACTTTTATTACCATTCCAATTATTCCAGAAGATACAATTTGTAATAATCGGATGTGATGCACCCTCAGAATTAACAATACCAAATATATTATAAGCTATGGTTAAATTAATTAACTGAGGAGAAGCATATTGCATAAATATAGCTCCGCCGTAAGAGTCATTACAATTTGTAATTATAAGATTTCTCAAAACAGAGTCAGAAGATTCTGCGTAATAGTATGAGAATGCATACCCTTGAACCGCTCTGATTTCAGCCGGTTCATCTGCACTTTGAATAGTAACACTTTTTCCTGTTATAAATACATCCTCATAATATATACCGGACCATATCAAGATATAATCACCATTACGAGCGTTATTAACAGCATCCTGTATTTTTGCGAAGGCATCATCTCTGCTTGTGCCTTTATGAGAATTATTTCCTGTTGTCACTGAAGTAGCGACATGAATTATTTTCGGAGAATAATTCTTGCTTGCCTGTTCGGTCCCGCCATAGGCACCAATATTAATGCGTTTTCCATTCGGGCAAGGTTCAGGTCCGACAGAATCACTCTGGGCACCTGCATCAATACAGGGACTATTAACATCATCTATTACCCAGGTCTGTGTAAGAGGATTGAATCTGCCTACATGTGATTTCAGATGGTAGTCACCTTCTATCGGGGAGAAAAGTGGATCAACAGATTTAATATCCTGACCGATAAATTTATTATATAGGTCATCATTAACATCCTGAATATCTGACGAAAGAATAATACCAGCATAAACCGAATCATCTATCCACACATTATGGCCCGAATTGCCCCAGATGATACTGTTATTTATGAATGTATCGCTTTTTACAGAGTATATACCATCGCCAGTATTATTTGCTACAGTGCAATTATTGAGACGCAATTTACAGGCTATTGCAATCTGTCCAAGTTGAGCATCATTTATAAATTCTACAGTTTTCGAATCAGTGTACATACCTGCACCAGATTGAGCGTTATTATCCGCAATAATGCAGTTCTGTAATTCAATATCAGAAGCTGCACCAGTTGCATATATCCCACCGCCGGTAAGATTACCTGTTGAACTCTTAGTATTATTTCTTATTTCGCAATTAGCTAATATAACCCTGGACTGAGAACAGTACAACCCGCCGCCGTAGCTATTATTATATCCAGTATTATTCTGAATTATTGTATTAACAATAATAGCATTTGAATCTTCAAGTAAAGCTATTCCTGGACCATAACCACCTGATAAATCAGATTTGCAGTTTTGAATTATACAATCAGAAATTAAAGGTGATGCGTCCACCGAACAGATTCCAGCTCCGTACTTTGCAGAGCAATCCTTTATAATACAATCAATGATGCTTGGACTGCTGTACTCACAATAAATGCCTCCGCCATTTGAATTTGTTTTCTTTCCATTTTTTATTGTAAAACCTCTCACGATTGAGTTCGAATCTTCGTTCTGATAAAAATAAAAACCTCTTTGACCTTCTTCACATATAATTGTAGTCAGTTCAGGCCCTTTTTCACTGTAAAGAGTAATTTCTCTGCCTCTGATGAATTCAATATCATGATTTCCATTGCCGCTGTATGTACCAGGTGCTACTTCGATTACAATTTCATCATCAATACCAGTATCAGAAGCCGCAGAATCAATTGCATCCTGTATCGTTGCAAACTTAGGGTATGACGCACCAGATTCAACGAAATAATCTGCCGGATATGAAAATAAATCGACTTTAAGGTTATCTATCATCACATCATAGCCAGAGAATTTAATATAACAAATCCCGCGAATTGATTTTAATGAAATAACATTTGCTCCGGAAAAAAGGTCTTTGTAATCCGACCAGTTTTTACCATCTGAAGACAAACTGTATCTAAGCTTACCGGAATCGGTAAGATATGCCATATCAACTCGAAGCTGTCCGCTTATTGTCCTTTGCCTCTGCTCAAAAGGTAAACAATATACAAGGTTTGCCCACTGACGGTTATAATCCCTAAAACCTAAAGCAATATTCTGTCCATTATCCTTATAAAAAAGATAAGGTTCAGAAGGTGGAAAAGCGTTCTGAGGCCAGAAAATTGAATGATAGTAACTGTCACTTTCTGCTTTGTTGGTTTGAAAATCATCAGAGTATGTATTACTCCAGCTTGGGATTTTCTCATTAGAAGCAAGGCAGACATTCGCACAAGCCGTAATAACGACAATAATCCAAAAACGACTTGTAAACGACCTAATCATATTTATTTTCCTTACTCAACTTGTGTTCATTTCCCACTTCCCTTGTGCTTTTCAAAATAAATTCAAGCTTGATTCTAATTGGATGAGTCCTCCAACAACTTTGTAAGCCATAATACCCCCTGGCTTCTCATAGTAGTTGTCTCCAGTCTTGGCTTTGGCCTGACTGTAAAATCAGATTCTACTCCATCTATATCCTGGAGATATGTAAATTCCATATTACCCACTACACCAAGTTTTGTAGAAAAACTCACCTTATTAATAACATCTTTATGAAGATCGATATTATAGATATATGTTACATCATCAGTAATAAGTTTAACTTCAGCAATCTTCCTATCAGTTCCTTCGGCATATTTCGTCTCGAACTTAATTCCCTGTTCAGCAGCATCTCTGCGGATAGTATCTATTGCGTGCAGTCCCATCCATGGCCTTGCCATTCCTTTTAAGAAACTACCACCCTGATACAATTCAATGATTTCATTTCCTTCTTCATAAATATATGCTTCATTGCTTGTATCAACAAGTAATAAGCGATTTCCCACTTGTAATCTGAGCCATGGGCTGAATTCTTCAGTTGCTGAATAAACAAATGGAATTCTTCCTCTTCCGGCAACATTCTGGCCATTAATGCGTCCAGACACTCTAAAGTATGTCCAGCAGCGTTTGTGCATTTCATCACGATTATCAACCACATTAGAATTCGTTCGCCAGTCCGCCTGGGAATAATCTTCGTCGAGATTGTTCCTATGTTGAATCGAGAGCGTACGATTATCTTTCGAATCTACATTGCGAGGGTCAATAACCAACAGGCCTCGACCTGAGACAGAAATATGTTCAATACCTTTGGAATAACCTTCAACCTTTGAAATAAATGAAGCAACCTGAAGGTCATCCGTTGGTATCTGCATTACACTCAAATCTTCATTGTACATATGATAATTGTTTATATTGACATTATTTCCACTGATATAATAATTGCCTTGTTCATTCTGTAATACTTTTCGGTATGAACCATCAGCCATAGAGCCAAATCTTGCCTGCATCATAACGGGCTCTTTTGGGCCCTCCGGGAAGAACCATTGATATTCTTCCGGTATATCAGCATTTTGTTCTGCACCGTTAATATTCTGAACTATCGAGGTAGGATTTTGTGGTTCGGGTGTACCAAGATTGAAAAGCTCAGGTTTCATTACGACTGTACTGGTAGTTAACATACCTGCTGCCGCGATTGATACAATAGCTGATTTAGATGTAATAAGCCCAACGGTACTTGCCGCAATGCCAACTTTTACAGTCGCGGCGGTAATTGAAATCTCTGCGGCCGCGGCTTTTGTCGGAGCAGTCATCTTGCCGAAAAGAACCAGAGCCGCCAAAAACGAGCCTTTGCCGAATCCATTCTTGGAAAGTTCCTTCTGTAACGCCCTTTTTGCACGGAGAAACAACATGCGAGTGCTGAATTCGCTGCATCCCATAGTTTCAGCTATTTCAGAATAAGGCATATCATCATAACAACGCATTACAAGAACAGCTTTATGGCTGGTTTTGAGCTTTTTCATTGCCCCGGTAACGATTTGTTTTAATTCATCACCAACCAAATCCTCAAGACCACCATGTCGTTCTTCAAATGAACTCGAACCTTTTTTATCAAGACTCGCTGCCACTACCCTCCTTTGGGTAGCTTCAGTTCTGTAAAATCTACGAAGTTTGTTCGTGGCTATTCCATATAACCACGGCCAAAACCTGTCAGCATCTCTTAATTTTCCTATTACCTTAAACATTTCCAACAAACTCTCCTGCACAATATCATGGGCCAGGTCTTCCTGCTGAGTCATACGTAACACATACGTACGCAAGCGATCCTTCACCTGCACGGCCAATTGATCAAGGCTGTTTCTATCGCCTTGCTGGGCCTTCTTTATCAGTTCTATAAGATACGTCTGCTGATCCATAGAAGGCCTCTATCATTTAAGACTATTATTTAGTGCCATCATAAACACTAAATATAACGTTTTTTTCTGTATTTTTTTTAACATTCTTTTTTTTATAACGATTTATTATTTCCGGACTTAAGAATATAAACGACTCATTCTTAAAAAGTTTTTTTCAAAAAAATTAAAAAATTCGTTTTTCCAATGATTTTTATGTCTTTTTTTAGGACCAATTGCTTCTTTTTCATTATTTTATGTTCATTTTAATAAACATGCTGCTTGTAAATATAAAACACGATCCCATAATTTCAGGATATTATACCATTCTTAAGCCAAAAATGAAAAAAAACTCTTGTTAATTGGCGAATTACAGGAGATTTATCTTATTTTTGAAAAAATAATGTATTGAATTGAAATTTTTAGCTTCTATATATTAAAAGAGCATGGTTAAATTAAGTCAATGTGATTTCTCGAATCTGACTTGAGAAATGGTAGTATAAATATTTTCAATAACCTTGCAAAAGGAGTATTATTTATGAAAACAGGTTTATACGGCTCATCAAACAATAAATTTAGCGTTATATTTCTCGGAATTTTATTAATATCAATCATCTTATTTCAAAACCGGATAACTATGGGAAATTCAGCCAGCCAGGAAACATTCAAAGTCACAGTAACTCAACCTGAAAATGGAACTCTTACTATCACTCCAGCTCTTCCTGAAAATGGCAAAGTCGCAGCCGGTACAGTTCTTACGATAAATGCTACCCCCACAGATGGTTTTGCAATCGATAGTTGTTATATAGCGGGAAGAACGAATATTGAATTTATGACCGAACAGACCAAAATCACGGTTGATAAGAACATGACTCTCGGCGCTTCGTTCATTGAAAAAGATGAACTAAAGGGATTTACTACAATAAATAACGTCGTATATGCCCAGCCGGGTGTGAAGAAACTGAAATATGATGTGTTCAAACCAGATGGAGCCCAAAATCTGCCCGCAATAGTTATTGTACACGGCGGCGGATGGTCAATGAATTGCGAAGATGTAATGCGCGGTTTAGCTCGCGAACTCGTAAAAAGCGGCCAATACGTTGCATTCAGTATTGATTATCGCTGGATTGGAAACGGTGATGGTGACCAGACGCCAGTTACAATGGCCAACATTATCGAAGATGTTTATGGAGCAATTTTACATATTCAGGACCACGCAAAAGAATATGGTATTGATCCGACAAAGATAGCCGTTACAGGTGACAGCGCGGGAGGCCATTTATCCGCAGCAGCTATTAACATGGTCAACAGGATTGGCGATGGTGGTTTTGGAGCCAAGGAAGGTGTTTATGAATATAAACCGACCTATATGCCAGCAGGAAAATCAGTTGAACAGGTACGCAAAGAATTGACAGAAGCGATTAAAGTCGCGGCTCCAAGTTATGGTGTTTTCGATGGTGGTTCGCTCAGAAGATTTGTTGGCGGTAATAACAATGAAGAACTTAAAGCTATAGCGCCAATGGATAATATTCCGAATGCATCTGAACGAGCGGTTCCTCAACTCCTTTTACGCGGCACAACTGATAACCTGATTAATAACGCGGCTGTTCAAACATACACCGACGCTCTGAAGGCCGCCGGACAGACAGTTGAGTATGTGCAGGTTCCTGGCGCTAGTCATGCCTTTTTCGATTGGAAACCAGATGCAAGAACTAAAGCTACTTTTAAGCAGTACGGCGTACCTTACGCTGCTACGATGAAAGAATTCTTCGATAAAGTTTTCTATCCTGAAAAATAAAAAGTCGAAAAAACTATAGATTTTATGCGTTGATTGAACGATACAGTTTTGTTGTTCAATCAACATATGAACAGCAATAGTCGGTAACTTCTTTAATTTTCAAACTGAATTTGGAATTGGCTGGGACTTCGAAAGTTTCGCCGCCGCTAATTTCTTTCCACCCTCCTTCTACGGGTAAGGATACTTCAAGGTTTCCTACGATTATTTCCATTATTTCTTTTTTATCTGTACCGAATTCATAAACACCGGGCATCATAATACCGAGTGTTTTCTTTGAGCCATCGGGAAAAACGATTGTACGGCTGGTAACTTTGCCATCAAAGTAAATGTTTGCTTTTTTTATTACTGTTACACCTTTAAATTCTGTCATAAATAATTCCTGTAAATTTTTTAATATAAGATTTTGTCTGATAATATTCTAAACTGTAATTAGAAAACTTGTTGTTTTCAATAAAAATCCATTTTATATCAAACAATATAGTACGTAAAAGTACAATCTCCATCTTTAATACAAAAATAAATTATCTTGAATAAATCACAAAAAGTGATATAAACAATTGCTTAATCGAAAGATTTTAACATGCTCATTGACATGTAATTTTTATAACACTTCGAAATTTGAGGAGTAATACTATGAAGAACAAAATTTCTAAACACACCAAGCTATCTCGCCGTGATTTTCTGGGCGGTGCAGCAGCAGTTGCCGCCTTTACGATAGTTCCCCGGCACGTTCTGGCAGGCTCAGGCCAGACACCACCCAGCGATAAACTTAATTTAGGCTGCATCGGAGTCGGGGGTATGCAGGGAGGAACTGATGTTCGAAATGTCGCCAGTGAAAATATCTATGCACTTTGCGATGTAGATGACAGGCAGGCAGCAGGAGCATACAGGCAATATCCAAGCGCAAAAAAATATAAAGATTTCCGCGAGATGCTGGAAAAAGAGTATAAAAATCTCGACGGCGTAACAATCACAATACCTGACCATATGCATACTCACGCGTCATTGATGGCTATGGAGCGAGGTTTGGGCGTACATTGCCAGAAACCTTTGACAAAGTATGTATGGGAAGCAAATCTTCTTAAAAAAGCGGCCAAGAAATATAATGTCATTACTCAAATGGGTAACCAGGGATATTCAGCCGAAGCAACACGTATAGCCTGTGAAATTATATGGCGCGGCGACATTGGTGACATTACAGAAGTCCACGCATCTTGTGAAAGCCGCGGCCCTGGTTTTGGTCGCAGAGTAAATTCATGGCCTGAACCTGAAACAATTCCGGACGGTGTTGATTGGGACCTCTGGTTAGGATGTACTACAAAAGACAGAACTTATACCTCTGCTGTTATGCCAAATAAATGGCGAGGATTCGTTGATTACGGTTCAGGAATGTTAGGCGACTGGGGTTTCCACATTATGGGTCCGGCTAACTGGGCATTAAAACTTGGAAGCCCAACCAGTGTCCAGTGTCTCAGTGTAGATGGAATGGACGAAATTAACTGGTCAGATAATGACGTAATTAAGTGGGACTTCCCAGCACGTGAGAACATGCCGCCGGTATCCATTTACTGGCATCATGGCGGATCACGTCTACCAGTTCCACCAGATTTGACAAGACAGGATATATCGCGTTACAATGAAATATTCTACGGCACAAAAGGTTATTTGGGAACAGCCGGACGAGGAGAAAGTATCGGTTTGATTCCAGCTTCGAAACAGCAGGGTTTCGTAAAACCGGATCAGGTATTACCGCGTTCACCCGGACACTACAGGGAATGGCTTGAAGCTATGAAGACTAAAAAACCTTCAAGCTCAGATTTCAGTATCGCAGGACTTTGGGGTGAATGGATAGCACTGGGCTATTTAGCACTGCGTTTCCCGGGAGAAACTCTTATGTGGGATCCGGAAAACCTGAAAATTACAAATAACGAAAAAGCAAATGAGTTCATCAAACCAACATATCGCGCTGGATGGGAACTCAAGGATATTACATAATAAACAACTTTACGTTGAAATAATTTTTATAAATCACCTTATCTGTTCACAAATGGATAAGGTGATTTTTTTAGATGCTATGAATTTCCGAAGCATTGCTCCAATTGTAATTTGTTTCCAAAAGCAAAATAGTCTGAATCAATGCAAGGTGAGAATATCCTTGGGGGAAATTACCTGTTAATCTTCGTGTGTCGATTTCGATATCCTCAGAAAGCAAACCGAATTTATTCAGGCAACCGAGAATATTATTGAGCATCTTGCGACTCTTTTCTTCTTCACCAATTAAGTATAGTGCGTTTATCATCCAGAACGTGCATATGATAAATGCATTTTTGACTTCTCCGAACTCATCATCAGCAATATAACGAAACGTGAAATCATTTTTTGTTAATTCACTGTATGTTTGTTTTATCATGCTTACTACTTTGGGATCATCTTTTTCGAGAAATCCGTAATGTAACATAAGTAAATTAGCAGCGTCTAATTCATCGCAGCCATAGCACATTACAAATGATTTTCTTTTCTCGTTCCAGCCTTTATCAAGTATATCCTGTTTAATCTCCAAAGCAATTTTTAGCCATTTTTCCGCGATATTAGGTTTCCCAACAAAGCGTGCGATTTTCGCTGCTCTGTCCATAGCTACCCAGCTCATCAACTTGGAATGCACGTAATGTTTAGGCTCACCTCTTCTTTCCCATATGCCGTTATCAGGCTCCTTCCATTTTTTAATAACAGTATTCGCGAGGTCCCTTACTATTGTCCAGATTTCTTCTTCAATGGCAATCTTGTCTTTGTGTTTTACAAGCAGATATGTATAAATTGCCTCAATGAGCTGGCCGTAAATGTCATTTTGTACCTGTTTGTATGCGTCGTTACCGATTCTAACTGGTTTTGAACCTTCGTAGCCGGGCAGATGTTCCAGGATTTTCTCGGTCAATAATCTCTCACCATTTATGCCGTACATAACAGATATGTTCTCGTGTTTCAGCATTCTCCTGTTCAACACGAAATTCATATATCGTTGTGCAGAACGTGTGTGCCCTATCCTGTTATACAAATCGACAATCATCGATGAGTCACGAATCCAGCAATACCTGTAATCCCAGTTCCTGTCTTTTCCGATTATTTCCGGCAATGATGTTGTAGGAGCCGCTACTACCGCACCTGAACGCTGATATGTTAAAAGTTTTAATGTAATAGCTGAACGCAGAACTAACTCTTCATACTTTGAAGGGATTTTTGTTTTATATGACCAGTCGAGCCAGTATGTTTTTGTCTTCTGGTATTCGATATTCATTCTGTCAGTGCCAATATCATCTAACTTTTCATGATAAGAAAAAAGAAAAAAGGAACCGCTTTTTAATTCAATAGGTTCTGATTTTAATATGCTTTCATAATTCAAATTTGAATACAAATAAAAGCTTGCGTATTCTCCTTTTTTCGATGTGATTTTTATATGATTATTTTCTGAAATAAATTCACTTTCACTGGCAGCATAATTTGGTTTTGGATGAAATCTGACTATCATCTTCGGATTGCCCGCAACAAGTCTTATTTCTCTATGAATTTCAGGCGGGCAATAATACTCCTGCTTTGATGTAAGAAACCGCGGCATATAATCACGTACTTCAAAAATACCATGTTCAGTATAAAAGACTGTCTTTAGAATTGGTGTATGTGAAATATAACTCTGTTCGGTTCTTATTAAATCTACTGCTTCTATCCTGAATATTCCGCCTTTTTCTTCGTCCAATATTTTTGCAAATACCGAAGGCGAATCAAAGAACGGCAAACACAGCCAGTCAATACTGCAATCGCTCGAAATTAAAGCTGAACTTGTACAATTGCCAATGATTGCATAATCATAATTTTTCATCAAACAACCTTACTTTTTATTTATTCTTGACATTTTTATTTTTGCTTAAAAAAAGCGTTCCACCCATAAGACATAAGTAATCTAAACTAAATAACCTGATTTGGTCAAGAATTCTTTTAACAAAACAGTTTCTAAGACAACATATTTCTATAATTATTGACGATTATTCGAATATGTGATAACTTTATAATAATTAAGGAGTTATATTTATGAATACAGAAAAAAGAGACTTTAACAAAGAAGCCGCTGCGTGGGACGAAAATCCCGTAAGAGTAAAGTTGGCTCAGGATGTTGCCAATGCAATAAAAAAACAAATCGAGTTGATTCCTGATATGGACGTAATGGATTTTGGTTGCGGCACGGGTTTATTGACTCTACAAATACAACCTTCGGTACATTCGATAACTGGTATTGATAATTCCCTTAGTATGCTCGATATTCTGAACTCAAAAATCAGCAAACTAAATCTGTGTAATACAAACTCATTATTTGTTGACCTTGACAAAGGTGACATTTTAAAAGGGAAATATGATCTTGTTGTGAGCAATATGACTCTTCATCATATAAAGGAATTAGATTCTCTTTTAAATCAATTCTATAACATTCTAAAACCCGATGGTTATTTGTGCCTTTGTGACCTTGACCTTGAAGAAGGTAAATTTCATAATGACAATACCGGCGTATTCCATTTCGGTTTTTCACGAGAAGAACTGAGAGAAAATTATATCAATGCTGGATTTGTAAATATTACAGATATAACCGCTGCTGAAATAACAAAACCCACTGTAGATGGAGAAATGAAAACATTTACAGTCTTTCTTATGGCCGGTCGGAAAAAGTAAATTAACTCACGAAGTGAGAATAAATTAAATTTAATATTGCTGGCCGGATTGCAGCCATTGCTGGAGTTGATTCTGAATATTTTCTATCCCCTGCTGCCTCTCCTCTGGCGGCAAATCCCGCCATCCCTGAATAAGTTCACGTAAAAAAGTACGTTCTTCCATTACCTGCTCCGGCGGCATATATTGCCATCTCTGCATCGTCTGCATGAATGCCATAATTGAGCCGCGGAATAACTGTGTTCTTTCTTCCTGTGTAAGGGTGCCGAGCCATGATATCCATTGCGCTGCATCCTGCCTTTGCTGTTCTGTCAATGTATATGTCCGCTCATTCTGTACAGGTTCTTCATATACAGGTTCCGGCTCTGGTTCAGGTTCGGGATCGGATTCGATTACTACTTCTCTAACTGGTTCAGGTTCTTCTTCTATAACAGGCGGAATTGTATATACCACTTCCGGCAACTCATCTGGAGTATCGAGTTCCTGTTCTTCATTAACCTGGTCAACTGACGAGATTTCACTCGAACTGTTCCTTATTCCCCTGATAACCATACCAATTCCAATTGCCGCAATAAGTATAATAATGGAAATGGCTAAAGTATTTGTTAATATTGATTTTTGCTCTTTATTGGAATTTTCAGCTTGCTTTATATCTGTCATTTTTTGTCCTCTATATATATTTCACATTCATAGAAATATTGCGGATTCATTACAATATCGATTCAGTATCAATAACTATACCATGATAGTTGTAAAAAAGTTACTTCCTGTAATCCCAAATATCATTTTTTGCAGAAATTATCAATATTTTCATTAGACTACCCGGGATTTTTCATATATAATCCTTGAACAATTTACTTAAATTATTAAATTTAGTATTCCAGTCAACAATTGTTTTAGGAAGGAGTAAATTTTATGTTTCGCACCACTCTTATTGTATTTTTAATCATGCTTTGTTCACTTTCTATTTCGGCGCAGACCGATCCCAATTACCGTCCGAGTTCTGCTTCGATTTATACCGAAAAACCTGATGATTCAGGTGCGGTATTTTTTACGAAAGAACAGTTTCCTGATATACAAGGCGACGGCGTTGGCGACGATTCCGACGTCCTTCAGCAAGCCGTAAGCAGCGCTGGCGGCAGAATTCTTTTCATCCCGGAAGGGACATACCGCATTTCAAAAACCATTATAGTCGGAGGCGGTACTCGCTTAATCGGCTATGGTAGCCAAAGACCCAAAATCGTCCTGGCGGCAAACTCATCCAGCTTCCAGTGGGGAACTGGAAAATATATGTTCCATTTTGCACAAAGAAGTCTTTCAACCGGTAACTCAGGTGCCGGTGGCGGCATGATGGGCGGCATGATGGGAGGTATGATGGGTGGCCGAGGAGGCGCAGGTCAAGGCGGCATGATGGGAGGCCGAGGAGGCGCCCAGGGCCAAAGACGCGGCGGCGGTGGTCAAGGCGCACCAGTACCTGGAGCAGGTAACATCCAGGGAGCTATGGCCGGACCAGGCGGAGCTGGCGGATTTGGCGGCGGTGGAGCCGGCTTTGGTGGTAACCGTGGCGGCGGAAACCGCGGCGGACGAGGCGGCGGCGGATTCGGCGGCTTTGGCGGAGGTATGTTTGGCGGCGGTCGAGGCGGATACTTCAATGACGCTTCAGAAACAACTTTCTACGGCTGTATGGATAATATCGATATCGAAATCGAAAATGGTAATCCAGCAGCTATCGCAGTTCGTTTCCATGTAGCTCAACACAGTTATTTACGTCATATGGATTTCAATATTGGAAACGCATATGCCGCAATTGAAGATATCGGAAACCAAACGAACGATATTTATGTTAAAGGCGGAAAATACGGAATCATTACAACAAGAACCGCACCTGTATGGCAGTTCCTTCTCATGGATTCACACTTCGAAGGCCAGAGTGAAGCCGGTATCAAAACAATGGAAGCCGGTTTTACAATGATTCGTTGCAGTTTCGATAATATGCCTGTTGCGGTTCAATTATTTATTGGAGAAGTTGAACAGCTTTACGGCCGTGACTTGAGAATGAATAATATTACTTTGGCAGGTTTCAAACATGGTAATTATGAAAATTTCCATGCTACAGTAAATTTTGAAAATGTTGCTTGCAGTAATGTTCCGACTTTTTATCATGGAGACGGATTTCTCAGGGCACCATCTCAACATTATGTAATGGACAAATTTTCAGCAGGTCTCGAAATTGGCCCCGACGGTAGAGAACAGGGTGTAATGATGAAGCATAAGGAGCATGCAGTTTCTTCTCCGGCTCCAAAAGTACCTACAGATATTGCTGCACTGCCGCCAATGAGTGAATGGGTTAATGCAACTACAGTCGGTATATCCGAAAATAATGATGGCCAGACTAATTCGCAGGCAATAAAAGATGCGATGAAAACTCATAAAACGCTATATTTCCCATCAGGAAGATATAGCTTTGCCGAACCAGTTAGACTTGAGCAAGATACTGTTATAATTGGTTTTCATCCAAGCAGAACTTCATTTAACGTACAGGGAAGTGCTGCTGATGGAGAACGTATCGGTGGTATAATTGCACCAAAAGGCGGAAAGAATATAGTAGTTTCAATCGGCGTTTCACCTGGTGGATTTCCAGCCGTTCTCTGGATGGCTGGTCCTGAATCACTATTGGATGATGTAACATTCGGTGGTGGCGGCGGTGGTTTTGGCCGTGGTGGTCGCGGTGGTGGAGCTGCAAATACAGATACTACATTCCGCAATCCAGACCTTATGATTACAGACGGTGGCGGCGGTATCTTCAGAGGCGATTGGCCGCACGGAACAAGTTCAAGCGAAGGTTTGGTTATCACAAATACTTCAACAAAAGGCAAGATTTACCAAATGTCTGTTGAGCACCATAATCGTGTAGAGCTTGTATTACAAAATGTCGAAAACTTTGAATTCTATGCTTTACAGACTGAAGAAGAAAACCCGAATGGACATAGAGCAAATTCAATGCATATGGATAATTGCAAGAACATTGTCTTCGCAAATACATATATGTACCGTGTTTCACGTACAACATTGCCGACAACATACGGCATGATAATACGCAATTCTGACAATATCAGATTTGAAAATATGAAGGTATTCAGTCAGACCAGACTCTCATTTGATACAGCAGTATATGTAGAAGATAGCGAAGTGGCTGTTCGTCAGCAATTCTTCACGAACTTTGTTGCGAATAAAAACATGAAAACTCCTGAGCCGCTTCCATTGTCACGTGACTTGTTCCAGGCTGGCGCGAAGCTTGAAAAGCTGGCAACAGGTTATACAAATGCTACTGCTTTAACAACTGATTTACAGGGAAATCTGTATTTTTCAGATGATTCGAATAGCAAAGTTTACAAATGGAATGAAGCTATTAAGGAAGCTGCATTGCTTACTCAGACTCCGGACCAGACTCAGGATATGGCATTTATTGCACCTTCAACACTATTAATGTTAGGTAGAGGAAGCAACAGTGGATGCCCGGTTTATACTCTGGATTTATCTCAAAGTGGAGCCACTCCACAGACAGTGACAGGAGTATCCGAAGCACTGCCGGACACAAAGCTTATTATGCCTCTTGGAATACATAACATGATGTCAATTCTGGATGATCTGTTGGAAAATCGTGACTATGTATATAGTGGAGGTAATACAGCGGTTGCTTCCATACTTGAGAACTCTCCACGTCAGTATTACTATGCACCTGGAACGAAAGTGGCCATCAAAGCAGGCGGCACATGGCGTCCGCTTCCGCAAAGTTCCAAAATGGATGCTTTTGCACCTTGCGACAAATTCTATGTAGCCAGCGAAGATGACGGCAAAACTTACAGCGTAAAACTTCTTGGAAATGAAACTATTAAGCACTGTGTTTTTGTCGAACGAGGCGGAAATTGTGCTATAGAGGATTCAGCCGGGAATGTTTATATCGCCAGCGACCAGGTTTATATCTATAACAGCAATGGCGAGCAAATCGGCGTTCTTGAAATACCTGAGCGTCCAGAAAGTCTTTCTTTCGGCGGCAAAGATAATAAAATACTTTACATCGGTGCACGTACATCGCTTTATTCAGTACGTACAGTAAATCCTGGAAAGTAAGAAAGAATAAACGGAATTTGTCGATAAATTGACAAATTCGCATTAAATCTATAAATCGCTCACTGGGTAAGTAATTATTATCCAGTGAGCTTTTTTTATATAAACATTTAAATCGCCCCGGTATCTCTTATCTTATTATATAATAAGCATTTATGTAAATTACTATAATAACGTTCATTCTATTTGATAATTTTTCAAAAAAATTGTTACTAATGAGCAATATCGTGCCTTTTACGTATAGAAAGAAGTATATGAATAACATTTAGATTGAAAGGAAATATTATGTTAAGGCCACAATTCCAGCACAAGTTGAAGTTGGCGTTTTTAATGCTGGCTTCGGCCTTACTTTTATTAGCCGAACCAGTATTTGCAAGAAAAGATAATCGCTCATCTTCTGCAAACCAAAATACACGACAGGCTCCTTCACAACCAGCGACTCCTGCACCTGTACCTGCACCTGTTACAAGACCTGCACAGCCAGCAAGGTCTGCATCGCGTCCTTCAACTCAATCCCAGGTAAAAAGTGTTGTATCGAGTCCTTCGCCATCTGTTCGACCACAATCAAGTACTCAAAGCCGTGTTATTACTAATAGCCCTTCCCCATCTGTTAGGACTCAGTCAAGTACTCAAAGCCGCATAATTACCAATAAACCGACTACTTCGGTTCAGAGCCGAAGTGTTATTACGAATACGAGACCGATACAATCTCAGATAAATTCTAATAATTCCATATCTACAAATCGAAACGTTTCATCAAAAACAACTACAACAATAAATACCCCTTCTATTAGTAATCGTTCGACAATTTCTTCCGGCCTGACTAATAGTCTGGGTACTTCAATAGGCTTAGATATTCCCAGTTCAAATCCTATTAGTTCATCTCGTTCGAATATAAATACGAACAGACAAACAACCAGAACGAATACAAATAATTCAATATCTCGAAACGATACCTTAATAAATAGAAGCAAGGAAATAGCGAATTCTTCTAATAGAGCTTCACAGCCGGTTGCAAGCCCAAATACTCGTATCAGCTCAGAACTCAGCTCGCACATTGGTGATACGATTGGCACACAGCCAACAGCCACGGCCAACATCCGAAAGCAGGAAAATAACAGTTCAAGGAATCCGGTTTATCTGCCATTTGACAGAGTATCAGATTCTCAGAGAACAACTGCTCAAACAAAGGCACAACAGCCGGCTGAAAGCTCGAACAATCGTATTAATTCTGAAATCAGTTCAAGAATTGGTAATCAAATTAATACACAGAACGATTCGCGACAAAGAAATAAACAACAAAATAATCGTGTTACGCCTCCTTCAAATTCGGACAGGCAGCCGGTTGATGGCAAAAGTAGAAGCTCAATAGACCGGGCAAATACTGATATAGGAGTTATGATTAGTCCAGAAAGGACCCCTCCCAGTAATTCAAGACAACCGGCTGCAAATCCGAATAACAGGACAAGTCGCGACAATTCAAGAATAGGCATTCAAATTGGTGAACAGGAAAATTCGCTTAACAGAATACAAAGACGCAACTCAGTCGGTAATGCAGACAGAGTAGATTCAAGTATTGGCGATTCAATCAGACAAAGAGATATATCTTCAAGAAATGACGTACAAACAAGAGATGATTCTCGCGGAGCAGTTAGAGACACCAACACCAGAGTCGAAAGAAGAGCAGACAGACCACAAGTTGAACGTGACAGGTCGATCAATGATTCAGTTGACCGCACAAGGATAAGCAGAGTTACTCCCGACACCCGAACTACTATAGTCGATGATTTACATGTAAGAGATTCAGGGGGCCGACGTGACCTGCGTGTCCATCGTTATGAACCTGTCCGCCCCGCTCGAGTAGTTGTTCGAGACAGACCCTATGTTAGAGATTCATACCATGACAACTATCTTTATGTAGACCTCCATAACCGCGTCTATACAAGAACAATCACGCCGGACTACTATTTCAGAGTTTGCTACAATAGAGGTTCATGGCTTTCCGTTGGATTCGTTTATCCTTACTATCAGCGAAAATATGTATTCGTAAGTCTCGGCGGCTACTGGCCTTCGAATTATTCATATGTACGCTATTACTGGTATGGCTCACATCCCTACAACTGGTATGGCTACTATCCAGTCGCCAGAGAAGTCAGCTCAGATGTGAATTATTATACATATAATTACTATTACGGTGACACCTCTGGTGGATACAATACGAGTAGGGTTTTAGATTCTGAATATTTTGACACTGTAGTCCATCAGCCTGCCCCACAGCCGGCAGAAGCTACTCTTGCAGATACTTATTTCGAAGAAGCAGTAAATGCTTTCGAAAAAGAGAAATATGATTTAGCGATAGAGAAATTCTCCCGTGCAATGGCACTTGCACCAGACGATATGATATTACCGTATGCTTATAGTCAGGCTCTTTTCGCGGCAGGAAGATATTCCCAAGCGGCACAAGTCCTGAGAAAAGCTTTAAGTAAAGTCAAACCCGAACAGGAAGGTGTATTTTATCCACGCGGCTTATATCCCAATGATGATGTATTACTGGCTCAACTTGATGAACTTGCTGAATATGTAGAAGAATACAGCTTCGATGCCGACCTGCAATTGCTCCTTGGATATCAATTACTCGGTATAGGTGAACTCGATAAGGCTCTGATACCTTTGAAAAATGCAAGCCTTGATATGGATAATAAACAACCGGCAAATGTTTTGCTAAATCTCCTCTTAAAAATAAAAGTAAATGATATTACTTCAGGAGAAAATATTGAACCGGAAAAAATTGAATCCGGTGAAATTGAGCCGAATACAATACAGTTGAACAAAGCAGAAACGGAAAATCAAGATGCTCTAACTCTTACTTTCGTTGATTCAAGCGTTTCAGCACTTGAAATGAAAAATGAAAATGAAGCGTTAGATAATGCTAATAATAAGATAGTTTCTGAAGAGATTGCGGCAAATGAGCCAACACACAAAAAAGCAAAAGAAGGAATCTTACTTGCTACGATTTTTGTTCTGGCCGGAAGTACAGGAATAGGCCATTTTCTGCATCGTTAATTGTCAATGAGGTGCGAAAGCAGAAATAAACTACTGCAAGTGAATGAATTGAGGATACAGGGAAAATTAAATAGGGAGCGAAAGGGAATTACATAATGAAATATGTTATAACTCTATTTCTATTTTCATTAGTTCTGCCGCAAGGCTCATTAATAGCAGAGAATGAAATATACGAATTTGTAGTCTCACCTTCAACTGACAATCAGGAAAATCCGGATATTCACGGGGACATAGTTGTCTGGCAGCAATATATTTCAGAGTATGGAGATTATGATGTTTTAGCGACGGACATCAACAATTTAGGCCAGCCCTTCTTTAGTACGAATGTTCCCAGCGACCAAATAAATCCGTCTGTTTTTGAAAATCATATTGTATGGCAGAGTCTTATAGAGGGAGAAGACTCTGCCGACTGGGATATTCGCATGACAGACATAAGCGACCCAAATTTCCCTTCTTATGCGATAACAAATTATATTAATAATAACGAGACTAATCCGGCTATACATGGAAATATTGTTGTTTGGGAAGATGATTTTCATGGGAATCTGGACATTTTTGGAGCGGATGTTACTATACCTTCCAGGCCGATTATTTTTCCAGTAACAGAAGTTGATTACGACCAGGCTAAACCTTCAGTTTACCGCGATAAAGTAGTATGGCAGGATTCATACTTCGGCGACTGGGACATTTACGCCGCTGATATCTGGATGAAAAACAAAGCTCTCGAATATCCTGTCTCGCTTGTCAATTATGACCAGAAGAAACCTGTTATTTCAGGCGACACCGTCGTATGGATGAACAATTTCTCTGGTAATTGGAACATATACGCTGCTGACATTTCCGATATCAAACATCCTATCGAAAAGGCAATTTCCATAAATACATGGGACGAAACAAATCCTGATATTGATGACAATATAATAGTCTGGCAGGCATGGGTAAATAATAACTGGGACATTTTTGCATATAATATGACTACGAGACAGACGTACCAAATTACTTATGATAGTCACGACCAGACGAATCCTGTGATAAGTGGAAAAACGATAGTCTGGCAGGACAACAGACTTGGGCACGATCAAATTTTTGGTGCAGCTTTAAGCGATATAGAAGCTGCGTATTGTACTAAGAAATTAGCCGCTGATATTAATAATGATTGCAAAGTAGATGATGCAGATTACGTCATAATGTCCTTAATGTGGCTCGATTGCAACATCTATCCCCCCGAAGCATGTCCTTAATATAGTAACCACCTATGAACACGAAGGACTTGCCTGCCAGCCCGCTGATCTCATAAACCAGATTAATTTTGCTGCCATCGGATTTCTGTTCTTCTACAAATGCTTTCATAGCTGTTATTGCAGGTTTAATAGCCTGATATTTTTCTCTTTTGTTTGTCTGTATTTTACAGCAAATTATTTTCTTGTTATCAATGTCCATTTCGATATACTTTTCTAATAGATTATCTGGGGATATTTTTTTGTAGATTTTTGTCCCGCTACGGATTGGTAAATATAATTAAAATGATTAAGCTAATTTATGAAAGGATGAATTATGGCTTTTACATTATCACTTGGAGCAAAGGCTCCGGATTTTTCACTTCGAGCTACTGATGGAAATATTTATTCACTCAATGATTTTAACGACGCGAAAGTTTTAGTAATATTTTTCACCTGCAATCATTGCCCCTTTGTGACCGGTTCTGATGAGATTACACGACAGACAGCAGATAAATTCGAATCTCAGGGAGTAAATTTTGTCGGTATTAACTCCAATAGTCCAAACACCTACGAAGAAGATTCTTTTGAAAATATGGTAAAACGCATAAATGAGTATAAATTTCCGTGGTTCTATCTTTACGATGAAACACAAGATGTTGCACGAGCTTATGGAGCATTGCGTACGCCGCATTTTTTTGTATTTAACCAGGACAGAAAACTTGTTTATACCGGCCGGGGCATTGACAATCCTCGAGAAAGTGACAAGATGACCGTAAATAATTTGGAAAATGCTCTTGAAGAATTAGTTGAAGGCAAAAAGATAACTACGCCGCTTACAAATCCTATAGGCTGCAATGTAAAATGGGATGGCAAAGAGGCACACTGGATGCCGGCTGACGCATGCGACCTTGTTTAGCGAAACGTATATGGTTTAGTAAGATAAAAATTAGAAAAGTAACCCAAATAGATATTACCTTTTGATTGTTTTTTGGAAATGTACGATGATTCATCCTTTATGGATTTACCTTATTACAATAAATCTGATTACATTTTGTTTTTACGGCTACGATAAGTATCAGGCGATAAATCATAAGAGTAGAATTCCGGAGGTAATACTTCATTTTTTAGCAATAGCATGCGGCAGTATAGGGGCTTTAGCCGGGCAGTATATTTTCCATCACAAAACGAAGAAATTAACCTTTCAGGTAGTTTTTATTTTAATTGCTGTAGTACAAATAGGCCTGATTATATGGTGGGTAATAAGAAATAGAGTATAGCGTATAAGATATATTTCCCTCTTTGATATTCATTGTAAAAAATGGGCGATACAGGAATCGAACCTGTGACCCGCTGATTAAGAGTCCCATCTTCTATCCATAACAGCTTATATAACAAGGAGTTATATCCTGTTTTTTGTATCAAAAACAGGATTTCAAGTGACTTACAAGTCCATGCACAAATCAATAACAACTAACCAGCCAGTAGTAACTGACACAAATTGGACACAAAAAACTAAGAAGGATAAACGTCTGAACAGATATTGTATTTGATCTCGATAGAGAAACCTTTGATATTTCTATTTTCAGAATTTCTGAAAAGTTTCCGGAAGAGCTTGAATCCAAGAATAGGTTAATACCTTCACCAAAAGAGCACCCTGAACCATCGACACATGGATTTCTAATCCGTAGATCAGAGGTTCGAATCCTCTCGGATGTGTTTAGATAAACACGTAAAAGTCAAGGACTTATGAAACCTTGGCTTCGGCTCAGCAATACATTGAACCAAACGTTGGCTGCTCTCTATTAACATGTGATACATAATACTGGGGCACATCAGTCTATTTGAAAAATACTTCTTATGTTATGCTCTTCTCATAATATTAATCATGATTCATTATACTTAAGTTTTTAATGCTTATTGGTTCATTACTTATAAATGGCTCACCGTACTTGGTATCGATGCGTTGGCCAAAATATCTAAAAATAACTTCAACTCTTTCTAATAAATTAGTACTCTTAAAAGAATTATTATTTGTCTGGCTTTGGTAAGCTTGAATCGCTTTAAACTTTCTTTCCCATTGGTCTGAAATATCTATTATAAATGAAGGTTTGTCATAATTCATTTTGTGAATGGAAAAATAACTATATAGTTTCGGTACCCACCATGGCACTCCCTTCATATCTGTTTTATGAAACTTTGCTTCAAAACGCGCACCATCAATAAGTTTAGCAGCTTCAATATGGTCAGGGTGATAATCCTCATTGACAGGGCCAAATAATATATCCGGCTGATGTATTCTAATTGTCTCTGCAAGTTTTCGTCTATATTCAAGTGTCGCGGTTAAATATCGATTTGGCATATCTAAGCAGAAACGTTTTTCTATTCCTAATATTTTACTTGCAGTATCAGTCTCTTTCTGACGAATTTCCTTTGTCCCTAAAGGTGTAGGCTCGCCATCAGTTAAATCCACTATGATAACTTCCCAGCCGGACTCAATCATTTTGACTATAGCCCCCCCCATTCCAATTTCTGCATCATCTGGATGAGCGGCTACAATCATTGCTTTAACTTCTTTATTCTTTTCAATGCGCTCGGATATTTTCATACCAGTCATAGTTCCTACGATTAAATGAATTAATAAGTCCGCAAAGTTCTTCCTCCGGAAAAAGGCCAAAGAAAAACTCGCGATAACCAATTACTTTATTCGTTGTTATTTCTTTCTTGGAATATGAAATAAGTGATTCTAACTTTTCAACTGTATCTTCTGTATATGAACACAATTCCAAATTTATTTGAGAAATTGAACGCCATGCTGATTTTCTAATATCAGCAGGTAACAATTGATCCTGACTTTGTGCGATTTTCTGTTTTTTAACTTTCAATAAAGATGCAACAGGTTCAGTATCAAGAGTCGATTTATCAATATATTTCTCCGGATTATATTTAAGTTCATGTTTTTTATTTTTTAATAATGACATGCTGTTTCGTAAGCAATTATTTTCATTTTGCAATGGAAGATTCATTGTCGAAGTTACAATACCATATTTTAATAATCGTTTTTTACAATAGTTTTCTAATATATAATCCGTTACTGGTTCATATGATTTTGCACCAATACCATGTATAAATATATCTGCTAAAAAAAGCCTGACAAATAATGTTAGTGTTATGGCTTTTGGTCTTAATTTGAAATTATTGCCATCCAGGAGTTCCTGTAATTGTGCAATCTTGTTATCCCATGAAGATGAATCAATATTTCCTAACACTTTATCCTTTGTACCGATTTCGATATATCCAGGTTTACTTTTTATCCACAGTGAAGAGCGTTGTCCAGCTTCTGAAACCAGCCAGAAAGGAAGCTCTATTAAATTCGAATCTTTATTCACTTCCAGACATTTAACATTATTTCTTCTTGAGTGCCCATTCTTATGACATAATAAATTTATTCCCTGGTTATAGTAAAGAGCAAAATTCTCAGCATCATCGATTATTGATAATGCAAAACTTTTAAAAGCATTACTTGAACATAACCTTGATACAGGTAAATATAAATTATCCAATTTCAAAGCAGAGTTTATAATCGCTTGAAGATAGGTTATAAAATCCGCAATAGTGATTAATGAAAAAATATTTTCATTAATACACAATATATTGTCGAACCAAATATCATTGCATATATGATTATTTTTTTCATCAGAAACTTTTTTCAAAAATGTGCTGATATATTCTTTTTTCGGAATAGGGCGAAATTCAAGAGATACGTCTTTATTCGTATCATCTGGTTCAATTTCTATTTTTTTAAAACTCCAGCTTTCATCATATCTTTTTACTGGTAATACCATAGATGTATCACAAATATCATGATCAAGAACAAGATGTAAACCTATTCCATCAACAGACTGAGCAAATTTATGTGCTACAACATCTTTTGACCATATTCCACAATGATGCCATATAGGTTGATGCCCTGTAGATATAATATTTTGGCGACTAATATCAGGAGCAATTAAACCAAGAAGATTTTGAGTATAAACTTTTGCAATATTTATAAGTTCATTGCAATATTGAGACCTTTTCAATATAGTATCATTGACAACCTTATTCTCGGCAAGGATTGAATACCATTGTGAGAGTTCAGGATTGACAAATATAAAACCTTTCTCCCGAGGAACTTTGATATTTTTCAATGTCTTTATCAATTGAGCAACCTAATTCTTTTTCGATAATGTCAATATAGTAACGCAGACGAATATGCGGATTTTCTAAACTTCCACAGAAATTCCTTTTCGGATCATGGTATATCAAGGGAACGGACATTTCAGACACTCTTAAACCAGCTTTGCTTGCAAGAATCCATAGTTGCAGAGGCAATCCATATCCTTTCTCTGTTAGTTTTAGTTGATTCACGGTAGTGGTTCTATAGGCTTTGAAACCACAAAAGGCATCCGTAAGCGAAAGCTTTAGGTTCTGGTTTAATATATTTGTAATCTTTTTGTTTATAAATATCCTCTCCGGAGGAGGAGTTTTTGATTTTAAATCCAATTTTTTCAAATATCTGGAACCACTTATTATATCAACATTATTTTTTTTTATCTCAGAATAAAAATGCGGAATATACGAAGGTTCATGCTGGTGGTCACAGTCAAGAGTAATCAACCATTCATATTTATTCTTGCAAGCATACCCGAATGCATCAATTAAACATTGTCCATATCCCTCATTCGTTTTATGTGATAATGTAATAATATTAGGATATTTTTTCAGATTATCAGAAGTACCATCATCACTGCCATCATCGATAACCAATATATTCTCCGAGAATTTAAGTACGGCAGTCAATATATCGTCTATATATCGAACCTCATTATAGGCCGGCATTGCTATCAGAATCGCAGGCATATTCGAATTTTTATTCTGTTTGTGCATTATCTTCGTTAGGATCAGTAATATTGTTTACCTCTTTACCCATATCACTTAATACTTCATCACTGATTTTTACAATATCTTTAAAGTCTTCACTTTCTATTATTGTTGTTGTGATAAACAAATAAGTTGTTATATGTTGTTTTCTAATTACTGTGTTTCTAAATAACATACCGAGACCAGGAATATCTCCCAATAGTGGTATTTTGTCAACGCTTTCACTGTCCTTCGATGATTGAATTCCACCGACTACTATAGTATACCCATTTGGAACAGTAGCTACGCTTGTAATATTGCTTGTACTTCTTGCCGGTGGAAGATCAGAAGCTGCCTGTTCTCCAAATGAATTCAGTACGATCTCGTATTGTACACGGAGATAATTAAATTCACTTATATGAGGAGTGACATAAAATTGAGTTCCAGCAGAAACGTATTCACCAAAAGAAGTTGTTGTTGTATTCTCACCTTGATTTGTCTGCCTTGTAGGTTGCTCAGCTATACTCTGAATAATTCCTTCCGCGTTGTCATCTACCAGAAGCTGAGGTGAAGATTCTATGCGAATATTATCGTTTCCTTGAAGTGCTTTGACTATCGTCTGAAATCTACCGGGATTTAATACCGCAGCAGCACCTCCAGGACTAACTATAATATCTCTTATTCCAGTAGTAGGATCTATTGTCGATAAACCAAAAGAAGTAAAATTTATCGTATCCCGATTGATATAATCAAGTTCAATACCGAAATCAGTGTCATCATTCGTCGTGACTTCTATAATCATGGCTTTGATTTGCACCTGTCTGCGACGTTCGTCTAATTCCTCGATAAGTTTTCCCAATTCACGATGCTGTCTGGCGGTTGCTCTTATTACGATTGAATTAGTACTTTGATTTACTGCAACAGTTGCTTCTATTTGCGGTATATATTCTTCTGTTTGAGCTAAATCTATATTTCCTGATGTTTCCGGGGTTGAATCCGGAGTAGTAGTAAATCTCGATTCACCAGTTCTCTCTTCTTCTCTCTGCTTACTGTCTAAAAGCTCTCGAATTGTAGCGGCGACTTCTTCCAAATCAGCGTTATTAAGCTTATATGTTCGAATTTCACCTGTTTCATAAGTAGCAGCTACATCGACTTCTTCTTTGATGCTATCCATTACCCTATGTACGGATGGCGGACCTGTAACTAATATAGAATTTGTTTTTTCAACAAGCGTAAGACCGCCAGGTCTTCCACCTTCCCGGCTATTTTGCCCCCCCCTTGACCTTGAATACCTATTATTTCCAGTTCTAATATCCAGTATATTTTCCAGGTCAGAATAAATATCGCCGGCATCAATATAAGTAAAATGATAAGTCCTTGTTATCGGTTCGATGAATATATCAAGCTTTTCAATCAATTTCTCAATTTCTTCCATATCACTTTTAGATGCTTTTACTATTAATTTATTACTGGAGCTCAAAGGGAAAATACCAACGTTTGAATAAGGTGTTGAAAAAGAACTATCAATATTATTTTCCGATGGAGTTATTCGTCCAAACTGTTGATTTTCTGACGGTTCGCTCATTTGTTTTCTTTTGTTATTTTGGTTTTCTTCCTGTTCGGAAAAAATTGACTGAAGAGTGTTAGCAAGCTCTTCAGCATCCATATAAACCAAATTAATGACATTTATGGCTGTTTGAGAATCAGAAGGTATATCAAGCTGATCAATAACATTAATAATTGTTTCCAGGTTAGCTTTGCTTTCAAATATTACTATAGAGTTTGTTTCTGAGTACACTATAGATTTGCCTAACTTGCTTAGGAAAGTATTGAGCACAGCAGATATAGAATCAACATTACCATATTTTAGAGTTACAACTTGTTTTGCTAATCCATAATACTGTGCATACTCTTCATATGTCATTACTGTTATTATGTTTCCCTCCTTATGATAAAGGAATCCAGTCATTTCCACAACAGTTTCAAGAAGCTTCATAGCAGTTATTTCTTGAGCAAACAAATTGATCTTAACTTTACTTACTTCATTTGTTGGAAAAATACTCCATTGAGTTCGCGCATTGATTATCTGAAAAACATCTGTTATATCAGTATTTGTTAAAGAAACAGAATTTATAATAGGGCTTTGATCCATTGAATCGTCAAATCCGGAAATATTCTCTTGGTTACCTTCTGTAAAACTAAAGGCAAGAGAGTTTGCATCTATTTGTGCATTCGCCGAATTTGCTATAATTAATGAAATAATGAAAATTGAAATAATCTTATAAATTGAATTTTTTAACATAATCTCACCTTAACTAATACCTTAATTTAACTTCATGATCTACAATAGAAATTGTTATACTTTTTTCTTCTATACTTAGGACTGTAAACAAATCGCTAACGGTATCTCCAATATAACATTGTTTAAGTCCCTCACCTTGAATTTTAACAAACGCTTCTTCAGGTTCGCCTTCCTCGTTGTCCAGAATACAAAGCAGAGTCAGCCTTGACTTGATTGCCTGAATAGTTTTATCCGCCAAAGGTTTGTCATTATATTGTATTTCCGGCTTAAATAATCCGGATCTAATAGTTATTGTACCGGTATCTGGAGGTAATAATGAATCCATTCCAGATGTTCCGGTATCTCCTGTAATGTTTGGTTCATAATAACCTTCAATATTATCCTTTAATTCCATTGGTTTTGTAAGTTCCAATGTCAGCAAAACCAAAGATATAATAATGCCTATCCCAAATAATATTTGGAGTAATTGCCATATATCGTATTTAACAACATTTTTCTTATTTGTTTTCTTTTTAGCCATATTTTTATACCTATGTATTTGCTTCTGCAACAACTTTTGTAATAACAAAAGTTGCCTTTACGGTATCTGTTATTTCGTGCGAAATAATATCCATTCGTTCGATATGTATGGGATTTTTATAACGTTCTACCTCCAAAATGAATGACAAAATATCTTGAATTTTGCCGGACACTTCAATCTTCATTGAAAGTTGTTTAAAAAATTCCTCTTTAATTATTGGATTAATGCTCATATTTTTTACTTCCAATTTATTGTATAAATTCCGAAGCTCACGAGCAAATACTGACAGATCCTTTGCATCATTTCCAATGCTTGCAATAACAGGTTCATAAACCGAATATATATTATCTGTCCGGTCCTTCATACGAACATCTGTCCTCATTTTTGTCAGCTTCAATTGTAATTGATACATTTCCTCAAGGCTTTTCTTCCTTTTTGCTAACTGTGGCTCAATAATAATTGAAAAAGCCAAAGCACCAAGAACAACAATTATTGTGACAATCGCCAATATTTTCTCTCTATTTTTTCTCTCAGAATTTGTCATATTTTATTCGTCCATAATCTCACAATTTGCCTTAAATATTACGACACTGCCATTTGCCTGAGTAATTTGCTGTGTATCCCGAACCTGCATACCGTTTAACAATTTGGCACTTGCAATATCCTCCATATAATCAAGGGGTGTATAAAATAAATCTGCTTGTCCCCTAATATCTATAAATATTCTATTCTGTTTTGATGAATAACTAAGCTTGCTAATAGAAATGGTATTTGGTGTATATTTATAAAGCTCACTGATTATTTCTGTTAAACGACCTCTTTTTTTGAACTGTGCCTTGACGGCTCTTACCTGTTGACGTTTTTTATCTACTGAAATGGCAACATCCTTAATTGGTTCAATTTCTGACTCAATTGATTCAGAAATCTTATCTATTCGCCAAGTCGATGCAAATAAATAAGACCATAAAGAAAAAACAAAAACAACACAGAAAATACACGTCATAATATACTTGGATCGTAGAGCAGTTTGGCTAAGATTCTTTACTGATTGTCGAGAAATCAAGTTTGAATAATTAAATTTAGAATTTATAGCTAAATCTAATAAGCCAGCAGAGATAATTGCCTCTGAATTAGATGTAA
>JAFGPS010000198.1 GCA_016936075.1 Sedimentisphaerales bacterium
CCCATGTCCTGGCAAAAACTACATCTTCATTAGTGTATAGCTCAAAAAAACTGTTGTCTTCAGACCAGTTTGTTTGAATCCACTGAGAATATGCTGATGAATTAATGACAAAAAGAATAAATATACCCAATGCCGCACGAACCAAGTTCTTTTTCATAAATGCTCCTTTCGGATTATTAATATTGACCGGAAGAGCAGATAGAAAGAACCAACAGGGATTTCCGAAGGGATTTTCCTATCAAGCCGTCCTCGTCTTTTAAGAAAGTATAATTCTATAACTTCCCTTTTATTATATTTATTCTAAATTATTATATACCTTATGTCAATTACAATTTCAATTAACGACAATTATCCCTTATTGTTTGGGATCAAACTATTACAACTATATCTTTTTAGTTTTGCCACTAAATGCAAGACATATTGATTATTTCGCATCACTACCCATTTTCACTCTTTGATAAGGTTATTGAAAAAAGCAAGCCTATATATTTTCATTATAGACGCATTAATCTTTGACAAAACGTACTATTTATAGTGTAATATATCAGTTAGCCTATTATAAGGGGCTTTTTTATTTTTGCACGTTAAGTGCTTAGAAAGGATAATTCAATGAAAAATGTAACATATATATGTCGTGCTTTGGCCATTTTAATCATAACCTCGATCCTTATTATCACAGGCTGTAAGGACAAAACTTCAACTACGACAGATAGTAATACTACAAGTACAGTCAATGTAAATCCTACAGGAAGACGTCCCTTGGAAGAATTACTACAACTTCCCGATATTAACGAAGTTGCGGTCACAGTTAACGGCGTAGAAATAAAGGAAGGCAAAATCCAAGAAATCATTAAGCCGCAGATGCAGAGAATGAAAGAATCTCTACAGAATGCACCCGAAACTATACAGGTTCAATCGATTATTACTCAAAATATTAAAACTCTCCACGATCAAGCTCTCCAGCAATTGATTGTCGAACAGTTACTGGAAGAACAAGTAAAAGATATAAAAATAGAAATGACAAATGAAGAAGCCGATAAGATATTCAAGGAGCGTCTTGCATCACAAGCAGTTGATATGAACGAATTTAAAAAGGTTCTTGAGGAAAATGATATCAGCTATGATGAGGTCCTGGATGAAGTTAAAAAGGAACAGACCTATACGAAATTTATTGACTCAAAAATGGATGACTCGATAAATGTTTCCGAAGAGGAAGCAAAAAAATATTACGATGAAAATCAAAAAGCATTCGACAGGCCAGAACAGGTAAGAGCAAGTCATATTCTCGTCAGATTCCAACCAGATGAATCTCAGGAAGTCAAAGAAAAAGCTAAAGAAAAAATCGATGATTTGTTGAGACAAATAAGAGAAGGTGCAGATTTCGCTGAACTGGCAAAAGAAACTGGAGGATTTCCTACGGCTCCAGACGGAGGAGATTTGGGTTATTTCGAACGGTCAATGATGGATCCCAATTTTGAGAAAGCTTCTTTCGAACTTGCTGTAAATGACGTAAGCGAAGTGGTTGAAACAGATTATGGATATCACATAATAAAGGTAACAGACCATACAGAAGAAGGAATTATACCTTTCGACGAAATTAAGGAAAAGCTTATAGATGCTTTAAGCGAACAGAAAAAAGCTGGTTTTACTGAGAAATATATCGAATCTCTGATCAAAGAAGCTGATATAAAGTTTCCGACAGGCAAAGAAATGACATTCCAATTCTCCGAACAGGGATAAAACGCAATTGATCTGAAATTTGGATTAGGTGATTTGTTTCAAACGATTAATCAGGTCGTTTGCGATTTCGGTTTTTGTTTTGATATAGTTTTCAATTTCAGAGACAAACTTGTCTTTTTCTAAAGTTCCTCGAACAGACTCAAAATCTGCATTTTTCTCATCCGAGCCGCCGTCAATACCATATCCGAACTGAGCATCAGGAGCGAACTCTTTACCTGCATCCTGAATAAGCTGGTTATCAATACTGATAGTCGCATCTTTGCATTTCGTGATTAACTCGATGATATCAGAAGGCGTAATTTCTTCGATTTTTTTGCCGGATATCTTCTGCAAAATATACGCCGCATAAGACCATTCATATAAGGGATAGTTCTCATATATCTGTCTGAAAGCCTGCTCAGTTTGTTGGAGTGTATTTAGGACATCGTTTTCAATATCACACAATAACTTTTTAACTTCCTGCTCCGGTGAGAATAAACCTGCCAGGTCGAACCATTTTCCAGATCCTATATCACTTTGCGGCTTAAATATTTCTCGCAGGTCATTTATGCTCTTGAATTCTTTATCGTGTAGGCGATTTATAAGACAATTGCCAAGGAACTTATAAATTCCAGTTTCATAAAGCAAAACGCCCTTATCGAGCGATATCTTTTTAATCTTAACATTATTATATGTATAGTATTCCGATTTTTCGCCAGAAGTTGCTCTCAGTTGCATTAAAAGCTCACGTCCAATAAGCATTTTCTGAACTGTATATGGACCTGATAGCTCGAAATTTATCAGATCGAGCTTATCGGAACTTTTTCTTTTGTCGCGGTTGGGCCATTTTGCGGAATCACGAAGTATTCCGACATTACGAAGATTTATTCCAGGAACAAGAACACTTTCGCCTTTATTCTCAATAAGATAAGAGAAAGGCAAATCAGATGTGTCGCAATTACAATAATGCTTTCCTGTTACAATCGTAAATGCACCTACCCTTGCCGGCCAGAGAAGATACGAATCGCTTCCTGTTTTCGAACCTCGCTCGATAATTCCCTGATGAACAGGCCCGAGCTTGTACATGTGATTGCTCTGGTTTGTGCCGCTGCCCGCGTTAAAAAACGAAAATAATCCGGCAATAAGCAGAGTTGATTTATGATGAGTTACAGTGTAAGGCCCGGCGAAAATCGAACAGGCTTCTCCATGAAAACCTTCACAATTCGCAAAAAACAAGGAATTTTCCGCTGAGTATTGCTTCGATAATTCTGTACCTTGTCCAACGAAACATTTCGAGAGAAGCGCACCATCGGATATTTTTGAACCGCTTGATATAATAAAATCTTTTGCAGAGACACCCGGCCCTATATAAACAGTATCTTCGGGGCAACTATTAATTGAGCCGTTTTCAAGTTTTGTTACGCACTCAAGAATTGCTGCTGGTCCGACTTTAACATTTTTTATTATGCGACAATTGATAATAAATGCATCTTTTCCAATATACCCCATCGAAGATGTAACAGATCGCGCATAATCGCAAATCATGTTTTGCAATTTTTCGATAACTTCCGGCCTGTGACGATAAAACGCTAAAACATACGCTATTTGAGCAGAAAGCCTATCATAAATAGGTATTTCCCTTCCCCCTGCTTCATTTATTGAAACAACCTCAGTTCCATTTCCGAAAGAACTTTCGCCTTCTACAGCAAGAAGACCTATATTATCAATAACGACATTATCTTCGATGATATAGTTTGCGATGTAATTTTTTATGTTGCTTATAAAAACATTATTTCCAACAACGCAATTATGTATTGAAGCGTTACTGATTCCAGATTGTTTTGTAACGCCTCCGAAAAAGGAAACCTTTTCAGTAAATGAACCTAATCGTATTTCGCCGCCAAAGTGTGTAGATAGTACGTTATCAGTATCGAAATCGACTGTTGCCTTAACTTTAGACCAGTCGTCACTTGTACATCCCTGCTCCTGAAGATGAGCTATCTGCTCCAGAGATAATGGATGATATTTTTCATCTTGCCATATAGATTCTGATTTCATCTTTCTCCCTTGCATTCTTTAAAGGTATCTTAACTATCAGGATGTCGCAGAAGTTAGACAACATACCTGCATTCTCAAAAAAGTTTATCATCTTTCGAAAATTATCTTATAGAGCTTAATATAAAAAAGCAATAACTTTGTAACAAGGTATATGTGAAAAATTTTCTTTATTTATATCTGTGACAAAATCTTGTGACATTTTAAAAATATCATCTATTGTTACTAAAAAATTATTTTAAATAAATAATTTTAAAATAATTAATGTTTTTATAACAAATTTTATAGTTAAAACTTGGCACGTGCCGATGTTTATATTATAAATGGAATTATATTTTCATCAGGCAAATGTCTTTTTCTTCATCTGTCGGGTGAGGAAGGGTGCGATAGACGAAGGATGGGGACATATTCGTCTTTCGAGCCTTTTGTTCAAGGATGATTTTTTTAATATTGGCATTTATTATTATCAGGGACGTTGATATGCCTAATCCGGCGCGAGTAGTAAAAGTATTGGCAACGCTTCTTGCTTCAATGACAATCGGTGCTATTGTGTTGATGACGATGGGACACAATCCTCCTTCCGCCGGTCCATTTTCCCTTTGGAACTACGAATGCCTCAATCCGGTTAAAGAAATGATTCTCTCTGTAACTTCCCAGCCAAGTGATCGATGGAATTTGATTGAAATATGCTATAGCGGCACAAAATCGGGAAATATCGAACAATTGGCAACATTTAGTGGACTTTCAAATTCAAATGATTTAAATTATCATTTCTGTGTTTACAACGGCCAGGGAGGCAACGACGGTCAGATACAATCTACTGAAAAATGGCAAAAGCAGCATCCAGCCCCTGGTTCCGCTAAGCGGAACCAAAGCGAGCAGGCTATAAGGATTTGTGTTGTCGCAGATGGAAGAAATGTACGCCCGACAGATTGCCAGATTAAAAGAATCCAGGTGCTGGTTGATGCACTTTCAAGAAATTTCGATATCAAGCCCGAATCTATCGTTTATCCAAATAACTGGCGATAGGAAAGTTATGACATAAAAAAACTGGGTGCGTATATTAAACACACACCCAGCCGCTTAAAGGAGGGCGGTTATGTAAATTTCGCCCGATTGGCTTTTCCCTGCCTTATTTACTCCCTCTTTTCTCTTTTTTTATTAACAAACGAGTCTTTGGAGGTCTTTTTGGTAAAATTCCTTACAATCTGTTTGATAGCAGATACATCCTCTTCAATAATAAGCGATACTGCCGCTTTCACTTCCTTTACCTTCTTTTCCATACTACTTCTTCCTTAAATCAAGTCTTCCCTCACTTTTACTCATCATTTACAATATAAAAGACGGATATTTGAAGGTATTTATTGCAGAGTTGAAAAAAAAATCACAAAAAATTGAAAAATCTAAATAATCGCGATTTTAAATATCTTTTTTTTTATCAGAAAATACCTATATTATAAAAAACTTATAGAAATATTAGTAATATTTATTGTTATATAAATGTCTTGAAAACTTAGTTTAAATTCGTCCGCCGTGTCTGCGACTTGTCGCGACAGGTGTTGATTCGTGTTTTTAAATGGATTATCTTCCATTCGACTTCGCTCAGAACAGGTTCTCCAAAGGAATGACAAAGTCTATAACCAGTGAAAAATCGCGTTAATCAGTGGTTATAGCATTTTGTTTGTGGCTATGCCCTGCTGTGATATTAATTTCTTGATTTAAACACCGATTTTCTCTTGCCAACCCGCTAACTGAGTTATATATTGAATATTGTGAAGTATTCCATGATTTTCGAGCCAGATGTTAAAGGCTCTTAGGTGTATTCGTATTTGAGTTACACCGACAAGGACGGAATCTCATCAGCAAAGCTGGCTGTCCGCCCGATGAGTTGTCAGCAGTCATGTATAAGTTTTCAGCTTTAAAGCTCTCAGCTAATAGCTAAAGACTGAAAGCTAAATAGACATTATTATGATAGAAAAAAAACAGCTTCCCGGAATATTACGTTTCTTAATTAAGCTTTTTCAAATCATCCTTTATATACCGATTCAAATAATCTTCATTCCTTTTGCTATTATTGGATTAATAGTTGCAATTTACAAAGAAATGAGAAAAAGCAAAAAACTTGGCATCTCCTTCTCGGCAATTAAAGCGCTTCAACATAGGTGGCTTATGCATTATTTTAACACCAGACAAGATCACCTTTCTATTGCATTTACTAAAAAGTTTCCATGTGAATCACATTTTGGTATGTGGTCAATTATGGGAGCTCTTATCATTTCTCTACGATTATTTGGTTTTCCAGCTAAGCTTGGAAAACTTGTTGAACCAGGTGAAGAGACTGTAGATTCCACTGCGGGTATTCGGGTGCTGCAATTTGACAAAATAATGGAAAAATATGTTGATGAAATGGAGCAAATTGTCCTTCCCGGGGCTGGTTTTGATCTAATAGCTTTGCGGTTTACAAAAGGAAAAAAAGTAAAAGTCTTTGAACTTGATCAGGTTAATACACTAAATGTTAAAGTTGAAACATTGAAAAAAGCAGCTATTATGCATGATTGGATCAACTATATCCCAGTTGATTATGCAAACGAATCCTGGGTTGATAAACTATTAGAAGCTGGTTTTGACAAAACAAAAAAGACTTTATTCCTTTGGCAAAGCGTTTCATTGTATTTAGAAGCTGATATTGTTAAAGAAACACTTAGGAAAATGGCTGATTTATGTGTAGACGGAAGTATCATCGCACAAGACTTTTATTCCAAAGCATTCGCATTAGGTGAATATTCAAAAACTGCTAAAAGATTTATGAGTATAATAGAAAAAATGGGAGAGCCTTCGAAATTCGGAATAGATATGTCAAATGATCCCAAAGCAGAAGTTGAATCATTCTTAAAAGAATGTGGATTAAAAACAACAGAATATATTCTGTTTGGTGAGAAACTTGATATCGAACCATTTTACTGCATTGTTGAGGCTGAAAAACTGTAAGTTACAAGGAATAGCTCATAACAAAGCTAATTCAGCCGACGAAGAAATCAGCGAGGCTCATTAGCAGAGTTATCAATTAGATCATTGATTGTACCTTTTGGGTTAGCAGGTATAATATTGCCATGGAAAGGTTTTTTAGGTTAATACTCGAAATCATCTTAAAGCAAAGTGTTTGCAAAACTACATTAATAGCTATATTTCTTAATAATTTCCAAGTGCCTGCTTAGGTACATATTTTCAACATAGTTTCTTAACGAGTTTCCTGTTAATATGCTACTTTTCGTATTGTTAAATCGAATTAAAAAGATATAATTATTGAACAACAACAATAAGAACTATATTTTATCTTGTAAATGAGAAATAAATTATGGACATATTTTTAGAAGCAGCAATTGAAGAAACGAAAAAAGGAAGGTAATATGAAAAGAGAAACGGACAACCAGCAACCTCTACTTTCCCTACCAAATATTGGTGAAGAAATGGCTCGATGCCTTCATCAGGCCGGCATTACCACTGCTCATGAATTAGCTAAGATCGGAAGTGTGGAAGCAGCAGTCCTTGTGAATCCCTACAAGCGATCCGGTCCTGTCTGCAGGAGTGCACTCTGTGCGATTGAAGGTGCCATCCGTGGCATCCGTTGGCACTCTATCCCGAAGTCAGAACGTGATGAGCTGTGGAATAAATATCAACTTCGAACAAAGGGATGAAATCTGGAAAACACCTTTGTCAGGTACATTTTTGATATTCAAGTTATCTAATTAGAAAATGGCTATATACTTGACATAATCATATGTTAAATATATCTTTTTAGAATGTTATACGGAAACCATAAAATAAAATGTTATTTAAATAGGAGACAATATGTCAGAAGTTAAAGAAGCTGTAATTAAAATGCTCAATACCCTGCAATTATCGAGCATGGCATCTATCACTTTGGATGGTAAACCGTGGACTCGCTATATCATGATTAAATCGGATAACGAATTTAACATCCGCTCAGCCGTGAGCCTACAATCAAGAAAGATAAAGCAAATTGAAAACAATCCTGAAGTACATTTGACTTTCGGAATAAATGACCCAATGGACCTGAGCAAACCTTATGTCCAAATACAGGGAAAAGCTAAAATTACTACGGATCAAACAGAAAAAAATGATTATTGGTTCGATATGCTTTCATACGTCTTTTCCGGGCCGGAGGATCCGAATTATTCAATCATGATTATTGAGCCCTACCGAGTAGAGTTTAACAAACCCGGAGCAAAGGCACCTGAAATATGGGAAAAATAAAAATAGATAACGATACAAAAAAGAAGAAGATACGGCAGGTATATTTTTAATATCTTAAGGAAATCGCAACTATGAATATAACGAAATTTTATGAACGCTCGTAAACGTTGGTCCCAAATTCTAATCATTTTCGGCTATATCTGTATGCTCGTCGGAGCCATTGATCCACTGGAAGGATCGCTGCTTATTTTCCCCGGCAGCGGCCTGGTCACTCTTGGTACATTCCTTGGTCAATACAAACGCCGATTGATTGTATACAAGATTTCGGTTTTCATTCTGATTACGATTGGAGTAGGAGCGATGTGGGGAATAAGCGTAGCCGGAGGGATTGGAGGTTCTTCCGGGCATTCATACTGGTGGGGAGTATTAGTCTTACCTTATCTTATTGGCTGGTCTATGGGGATTTGGGGACCGGATTCGCCGCGATGGGTACTATGGCTCTGTATAGTAGTCTGTCTCTGGTATCTGGTATTAGCTGTGATGATCTATACGCCTTCGGGTACGCAGAACAAAGACTATGTGGTGAGTATCATCCTGGCCGTACTTAGCCTGACAACTATCAGCGGCTGCATACACCGACTGAGCAGGAAAAGTGTCAAAATGAAGGATTACGAGAAACAGATAGTCGAGGCATTACTAAGGCACGCAGGTCTTGAATATCTTATCGAATTGATTTTCAACACGACCGATGAAGATTATAAATACACAGGTCACGGCTATTACTTAACTGTAAAGAATCCGGATTTGCCAGCCTGGTATCGTGTGTTAGATACGCCCTACATCTCTGGTCAAACTGATGGCGTTGAAGAAGTCGGATTCCTGGCACACATGGAAAATAATAAATTCATACTGGAATGTCATGGATATTCAGAAGGAATACCTAAAGATTTTAGAGAAAGGCAAATTGAAATTACTATCCATACTTGATAATTTATAAAAAGCAGAAACAAAAATAGTTAGCGTACTTGTTTAATATTCGATCATGGAAAAAGAGTTTGAAAACAGAACGCAATGGAGGGATTGGTTAGAGACCAATCATAGCCATGAAAGTGAAATATGGTTAGTGATTAGTAAAAAGAAAAACAGGAAAACGAAGTTCGGCCTTGATGAAGCGGTAGAAGAAGCTTTGTGTTTTGGCTGGATTGATAGTATTTTGAAACCTATAGATTCGACGAAGTACATGCTCCGATTTTCTCCGAGAAAGAAAAAGAGCGTCTGGTCTAAAAGAAATATCGATAGAGTTAATACGCTCATCGCTAATGGTAAAATGAAAAATTCTGGATTATCGAAAGTCCACGAAGCTAAAACAAATGGTAATTGGCAAGCCGCTATTCAAAGAGAAAATATAGAAAATATTCCGAGTGACCTTAAAAATGCGTTACGAAAACAAAAAGGCGCGATTGCCGCATACAGAGCATTAATACCTTCTAAGAAAAAACAATATCTTTACTGGCTCGAAACCGCCAAACAAGAAAAAACACGAAAAACAAGAATAAATAAAATTGTTGAAAAAATGAATAACAAAAAATAAAAGTATCCGTTAAATTTTACTCATTTGTAATAGCCACTACTTCATCTGACAAACAATATTATTTTGTTCGATAGTTGTCTGTAAGTTAATGTCCAGTTTTTTAGCTTTC
>JAFGPS010000199.1 GCA_016936075.1 Sedimentisphaerales bacterium
AGTGTTTTACTTCCTTGCAAAATTAATCCTCCTAAAATACTTTAATTTTCAGGATATAATTATACATTAACTAACCGACTTTAGCAATAAGCCCCTGCGCAGGAATGACAAGTCGTATTTAAGTTATTACAAGTTCATATAAGATAAAGCAAATACTCAACATTTATTTATCAATGTCAAAGCTCGAGGCATCTTCGAGTAATTTATGAACAAAATCCATAAACTGAGCCGCGTATGCGCCATTTACGATTTTATGGTCAACAGAGAGTGTAATGTTCATCTGTTTGCGTATGACCATAATCCCATTATCAGGAACGCATATATTATTAATTTTGCCGACACCGAGAATGCAGCATTGCCCCGGGACAACAATCGGAATAAAATTATCGACTCCGAACGCACCCAGATTACTTATTGTTATACAAGCTCCTTCCAAATCCGTCAGGGCAAGTTTATTACTTCGAGCTTTATCAATCAAAGTTACACTGTCACTTGATATCTGCTTAATATCTTTATTATTTACGTCTTTGAGGACAGGCACAACCAGGCCGCCCGGTACGGAAATAGCGAGACCGACATTAATCGATTCCTGTACCTTTATCATGTCACCGTCAATCTGGCCTGTCATGATAGGAAATTTCTCAAGACCTGTCGCAATCGCTTTGATTATGAAATCGTTATAAGAATATTTTACATCGTTATTGTCGTTCAGCCTGTCACGCAGTTCGACCAAACCGGTGACATCTGTTTTTACTGTAAGGTAGAAGCAAGGTATTTCACGCTTGGATTTAAGCATTCTTTGAGCGGTTAATTTCTGTAATCTGTTAACAGGAAATCTCTGTCCGAGCCCGACCTGATCCAGTGAAACTGTTGACTGCGATGAAGAATTGTTTGCTAAAGCGTCTTTAATGTTCTGCCCGGTAATGTTATCTGAAGAGTTTTCGATTTTTATCTCGATTGGAATAACACCCATTCCGGAAGGCTCTCCCCGCTGGATTTTCTCTGTTAAAGAATCGATATAACTCTGAGGAACAGTTTCATCCTTTTGGCCGAGTACAAGCAGAGGCTCTCCGACACGAATAGACTGCTCTATTGATACGAGAATATTTTTTACAAAACCTTCGTCCGGCGATTCCAGTTCAAGCGTCGCTTTATCGGTTTCTATCTCGAAAATTATATCACCTTTTTTAACCTCATCACCCACTGAAATGGAACAGTTGACTACGGTTCCTTCCACCATAGTTTGACCAAGCTGGGGCAGCCTTACTTCTTTTGCCATTTATAAATCCTAATTAATTTCATCTAAAAAAAATACTTATAAAATATTAAACAAAACATGAAGTTATATATTAACTTATAGTTTCTGGAGACACAAGTTTATGGGAACCTTTAAAAGTTAAATGTTCTTTAATTTATTTATGCTTTTCTAAAGTTTTCTTTAAAAAATCATCACAATCATATTTTTCCCAGAATTCAGGAACAGGCCTTTCATCGCTTGTTTTCAGTTCAACCTGTTTTGAAAGAAGTTCAATAGCAGGCCTGAGAAGATTCTGAATACATTCCGGTATATGATTCTTGTTATCTAAATGATTTTGTATGCATAAAACACAATTGCCACGAATAGGACATTGTAATTGTGTACATGGGCAATATTTATTTATTGATATTTTGTGGTCTTGCATATTTACAATAGCTATAATGGTGTGCACAGCACACCCTACCTTATCATTTTAAAACAACGATTCATACAATATTATACGATTTTTAATACAATTTCAAGAATTCTATCAACAATCGAAACGCTTATTTTATTTGTAATTATTTACTCAAATTTCTAAAGCATTTTTTTGTGTAGATTTTTCTTACATTTCATTTGATTTTCGGTTATGTTTTATTGGGTGCGTTAGTAACAAGATTTTACAGTTTTGTTTACAGCCGGGGGTCCGGCAGGGAAGTTTGAAGATGAAGGATCACAAAAACAATAATATTGGCGTTGAAAACCTTAAATCTGGCAGCAATATCGATAACGTTCTTGACTGGATGTTTGAAATCGATGGTAGTAAAAAGGATATTCGCAAAGAACCGAGGGAATTTCAGGAACAGGCATATTACAGCGGCATGATTCCTTTCATTCCGGCCGATTATCCAAAACAGGAAAAAGGAAAAGAAAAATTCGAGAACAATATAAGAATTGTCGCATTTCACCCATGAAAAAATAAGAAAACAGAAACATTCTCAATTTCAGTCCAAAAAGACTAAAGCTCAACTACCTTCGATAAATTGAAAGATTTAGCAATGCCGAGTGATAATATACAAGCAACGAGCAACGAGCAACAAGCGACAAGCGACAAAAAGGTTCCCTGGTGGCACTGGCACAGGCGATTATATGACTGGGTAATTCATTTTGCCGATACGAAACACGGCTCGACCGCTTTGTTTGCGCTTAGTTTTGCAGAATCGAGTTTCTTCCCTGTTCCGCCGGATGTACTGCTTGCACCGCTCACCATTGGAGCACCCAAAAAATGGTTCAAATTCGCAATGGCCTGCTCGATTGCTTCTGTACTTGGTGGAATATTGGGATATTGTATCGGAAAGTTTCTCTGGGATGCAATAAGCGTATGGGTGTTCGAGAATTTGGCATTTCTAAAACTCACAGAAGAAAACTTCGCAAAGTTTGAAAACTGGTACGATAAATACGATTTCGGGATAGTCTTCCTCTGCGGTTTTACTCCCCTTCCATACAAAGTGTGCACAATATCCGCTGGTATAGCCGGGATATTTTTCCCAGGCTTTCTTATCGCATCGACAATAAGCCGCTCTGCAAGATTTTTCATGGTCGCCGGACTTATGGGATGGAAGGGAGAAAGTATCAGACCTTATATCGAAAAATATTTCAACTGGCTCTCGCTTGCTTTTGGAATATTATTGATTGGCGGATTCATGGTGATAAAATGGATACATTAATATGAACGAAAACCAAAAACAAACATTGCTCAAAGTTGCACGTGATACACTGGAAGCAGTTATCACTCAAAAAGAAAAACCTGTACCAAAATCAGACGATCCTGAGCTGAATTCTCACTGCGGCTGTTTTGTAACGTTAAAAAACCATGACAGACTACGCGGTTGCATTGGCCGCTTTATTTCCGATATACCTCTAATCGAACTTATCTCGGAAATTACAATAGCTTCAGCTACAGAGGACCATCGCTTTGCAGGCAATAGGATACAAGCGAGCGAGTTAAACAAACTGGATATAGAAATATCGGTCCTCTCACCTTTAAAGAAAACCGATAAGCCCCTGAGCTTACGGCTCGGTATAGATGGAATATACATAAAAAGAGGTCATGCCGCGGGATGTTTTCTGCCGCAGGTAGCAACTGAAACCGGCTGGACCAAAGAGGAATTCCTCTCATATTGCTGCACGCATAAAGCTGGTCTCGAACCAGATGCATGGAAAGAACCCGAAACAGAAGTAAACCTTTTCACAGCCGAAGTTTTTGGTGCCGATTTCGCCAAGATATAAATAAGTAAATATATTTATACAATTGAATTTCTTTTCCACATTAAAAAGCATTGAAAATTTATGTAATTTAGATACACTATCCGATTGTAATATAGGTAAATTTTTAAATTCAAAAGATTATATACAATTAGGATATTTATGACTGACTCAATAAATAATGAAGTAAAAATAGAACCGGCACAACGCATAACTCGTCTTCCACCGTATCTGTTTGGGCGGCTAAACGCAATTAAGCTCGCCAAACGCCAGGAAGGAGCCGATATTATAGACCTGGCTATGGGAAACCCTACAGATGGCGCTCCGCAGGTCGTTATCGATAAATTAATCGAAGCTGTAAAAGACAAACGCAATCACAGGTATAGCGCATCAAGGGGCATTAAGGGCCTGCTCAATGAAATAGCGAAAAAATATGAAAGCAAATGGAACGTAACTCTCGATCCTCAAAAAGAAGTTCTTGCCTGTATAGGTTCCAAGGAAGGTTTCAGCCATTTATGCCTGGCAATGATGGGCCCGGGAGATACCGCAATCGTTCCCGATCCGGCGTTTCCGATACATAACTACGCCGTAGCTCTGGCCGGCGGCAATGTTGTTTCGGTTGCATTGGGTAACGATGAGGATTTTATAAAGAGAATCGCACTGGTAATCGAGCATTTATATCCAAAGCCCAAGTTACTGATTCTCAACTATCCGCACAACCCGACCGCAATGACAGTTGACGAGGGATTTTTCGAGCCGGTGGTCGAATTGGCAAAACGTTTCGGAGTTGCTGTAATTCACGATTTTGCATACGGCGAAACATGTTTTGACGGCTATAAAGCGCCAAGTTTCCTCTCTGTCAAAGGAGCAAAGGATATCGGCGTAGAATTCACTACCTTGAGCAAACCTTATAACATGGCTGGTTTTCGTGTAGGTTTCATCGCTGGCAATAAAGATATGATTGAATACTTAGCAACTATAAAAGGTTACTACGACTACGGCATATTTCAGCCTATCCAAATTGCTGGTATTATAGCAATGAGGGAATGTGAAGATGAAATTGTTTTACAGAACCAGAGATACCAGTCACGCCGTGACGTAGTTTGTGAAGGTCTGGAAAGAATCGGCTGGGAAGTAGAAAAACCCCGTGCCTCAATGTTCGTCTGGGCAAAAGTTCCTCAGGAACATTCAAAGGGAAAGAGCAGTCTCGATTTTGCGATAGACTTACTTGAAAACGCTGACGTAGTAATTTCACCGGGCCGCGCGTTCGGCGAGAACGGCGAAGATTATATGCGCATTGCACTGATAGAAAATGAGCAGCGATTGAGACAGGCAGTCAGAAATATCAGCCGCTTCGTAAGAAAAAATATATAAATTAATCTTAGGAAAATTAGCAACACACTGTTTAAAAAGATTGCGCATTGCGCAGTCTTTTCTCCTTTTTAAAGAGAAACCAACTTTTTTGCTGAATATATTTAAATTTCTCAAAAAAAAATCATTTTTTATAGTCAACATTTTTGGTCCCAAACGCGCCTTATATATAGAATTGTAAGTGAAGGTCTATTTAATATAGATGAAACAGATGGCAATTATTGACTTTACAGTCGATTATTAGTAAAATGAACCATATATGGATTCATAGGAAAGGCTTCAGGGATTAAAAGGATTTCGGCTTGAAAAAGCCATATTTTGGAAAAGTGAGGTGCAAAATGATTAAAAAAGGACTTTTTTACAAAAACACGCATAATTTCTTCGGGTATGCTTTCAAAATTGAGATAACAAGTGTTATGAAAGTTGCCTTAATATTGATAGTTTGCAACTGCACTCTTGCTAATAAAATTATCTACGTTGATGATGACGCATTTGGCGCAAATGACGGCTCATCATGGGAAAATGCCTATATTTACTTACAGGATGCCTTGGCCGATGCTAATTCATATGAAAAAACTGTCCTGAGCTTGTCGAATGGGCCTGTTGAAATTCGCGTAGCTCAGGGAACCTATAAACCCGACCAGGGAGCAGGACAAACAGCCGGAGATAGAGAAGCAATATTCATATTCATAAGCGGCCTGACATTAACTGGAGGATATGCCGGTGTTTTCGAGACGGATCCAAACGAACGGGATTATAAAAAATACGAAACAATTCTTTCAGGCGATTTAGCCGGAAATGACATTGAAGTAAATGATCCGAATGATCTGAAAGATGAACCGACAAGAGAAGATAATAGTTATTGTGTTGTTACAACTTACCGGACGGATAGTGCAAGCGTACTTGATGGCTTTACAATTACAGCGGGTATTGGCTATATATATCGTAACAGTCGGAACTTTGGCGGGGGAATACATATGGATCATGGCAAGCTTCAAATCCGCAACTGTTCTTTTATAAATAACTTTGGAAATCAAGGTGGTGGAATTTGCAAGGATTCTGGACAGTTAACACTAATAAACTGTTTTTTTAAGGCAAATGCGGCTAAATATTCTGGTGGTGGGATTTTTAACAGCAATAATGAAATAAAACTGGTCAACTGTATTTTTGAGAACAATCAAGTAAGTTACCAAGGAGGTGGTATATGTAGCAGGTATAGCAAAATTAATCTTGAAAATTGCATTTTTAAAGATAACTTAGCTTCCTATGGCGGCGCAATGTTTTTGGATAATAGCTTTAAAGACAGTAGTTTTAACAACTCTATATTCATTGGCAATTTGGCAACAAATGACGGCGGTGCAGTTTACTTGTATCCATATGATTACCTTATAGAAATCACAAACTTTACTTTTGCCGGAAATTCAGCATTATATGGTAAAGCTATTTTTTCCTACTGTGACTTAAAAATAAGCAACTCCATTCTATACAACGGCGGCCAGTATGAGATTTTTAGCTATGCCACAAATATAGAAGTCTATAACAGCAATATTCAAAATGATCAGGCGGCGATTTACTACCATCCGAGAGCAAAATTAGTCTGGGGTGATGGGAATATTGATACCGACCCATTATTCGCTGATCCTAATAATGGTGATTATCATCTTAAATCACAGGCAGGAAGATTTGATTTGAATACTCAAAGCTGGATAATAGATAGTAATACAAGTCCATGTATTGATGCAGGTGATCCTAATAGTTCAATCGGATTAGAGCCATTTCCAAACGGCGGCTATATCAATATGGGCGCTTACGGAGGCACGTCAGAAGCGAGTAAATCATATTTCGGAAAACCAGTTTGTGAAACCATAGTTGCAGGTGATATTAATGGTGATTGTAAAGTCGATGAATTAGACGTAAATATTATGATGATTCACTGGCTTGAAGATAATAATCCTGTTAGTGTGAAAGTTATCGATGGAGTGGAATTTCGTGTCCAGACGGATAAAACATTCTACAAGACAGGTGAAAACGTTCAAATGGAATTTACTATTACAAATCTGACGAATGAAGATATTTACATTGAATGTTATCAAATACCTGAATTAAATCTTTTAGTGCAAAAAGATGGTCAACAAATATGGGAATTATTACATAAAGTTATGGCTAATATACCGGTAGTTGGATTACCTGCAGGTGAATCAAAAAATCTTTCTCATTCCTGGGACATGAAAGATGATGATGGTTATATTGTTGGTACCGGGACTTATCATATAGTTGGAATAATTTATAATGATCTCTTGACTGAGGTTCGGATACCAATAACAATATTAGCAACGGAGCCTTAATATTATAAAAGCAATAAAAGTATTATATACTTTCAAATGTAAAAAACAAAATATTAAAAGGATTTAATATTGAAAGGAAGATTATAAAGCGACGAGGAAAATAAAGTAAGGATTACTAAAAATTAAAATAGCTTTTACAAATCATTTTGAAATTACCACCTCAATCGTAGTCGCAACGATACTGATCATGCTAAATTTGTAAAGCATTGAGCAATACTAACGACAAGCATAACAGGAATTGTGTGAATACCGTGGATAGTGTGCGCTTATTTCAAGGGATTGTTTTAAATCATATTTCATAGAAAGGATTCTAAAATGAAAATACTCAAAAAACCTCTCTAATAGCTCCTTCATTATTTTGAAGGAGCGCATCAAATCTTACTTTAGTTTGTATTGTACGGAATTACTATTGTAACTTTAATTATTATTAAGGAGAAAATTAAATGTGGAAAAAGCATGTAAATTGGAAGGTTTTAATAAGATCATTGATTTGTATCACTTTTGCAGTTCTTTTATTTAATTCAAATATTGCCTATGCAGGCCCATGGTACGGTTATGCAGATGTAGTTTTAGATTATTATGATAGCGGTACAGGTTCTATGGCTGGGCCTTATGGAGGTACTAGTGGGACTTGTCCCACATCAGTCTCTACAGATGCTGTTATTGGAGAGCCTGACTCTTATTTCTTATCATTGCCAACTGGTTCCTATGTCACCGTCGGCTTTATTGATGAAACAATTATTAATGGAACAGGAGACGATATTTTTATCACAGAATATGGGTACGCTGATGATAGAGCTGACGTTTATATTAGCTCCAATCTAACAGATTTTACCCTGTTAGGCACTGCATCAGATGATGGTACGACAAGTAAATTTAACTTAGCAGATATTGGATATACTGATCCAGTTATAGCTATTAAAATTGTCGGATTAGATGATAATGGTTCTACTGAAGGATTTGATCTTTGTCATATACAAGTTGCACTTGGAAGTATTGGACCACCTACATATATTGATGCATCTTTTATATGCAAACACTCAAGTGGTAATAATGTTGCTATATTCGATGTATATGGAAATCTATTCCTTAAAGGTGGACTGACAACAGTCACAACACCAGCAGTCTCCGCCAATGACGAGTTTGTCATCCTTGGTTCTTCCAACGATGAGGTTGCTATAATTGACTTATTAACTGGTGATATGGTAATTGATAGCTTTTTATTTGTGCCTACAAATGAGTGGACTTCTCAAACAAATATGAACGAATATTCAGAAAACTTCATTATTAGAGATAGTTCAGGTAATGTTAAAGCGAATATCGATTCTTATGGACGTATGTTCCTAATGGGTAAAGTTTATGAATATTACTTACCTTAATTTAATTCTGGTTTGAAAAGAAAAACATTTTGTTACAATTTGCTTAGATAATGAGAAAGGAAAAGTCAACTACTACCGCCTATAAGGCGGTAGCTTGTTGGGCAGGCTGTAAGCCCGCTAAAGTTCTCCTTCGACTTTGAAATTTCCATTTTCGGGTTCTTTGCCCTGAAGCTCAATATACTGCATAATAACTTCGTCTGTAACATTACCACTGCTGGCCACAAAATAGCCGCGTGCCCAGATATGTCTGCCCCAGAATGTTCGACTCAATGCCTTATATTCCATCATCATCTTGCGAGAACTCTTACCTTTGAGACTCTGCATAAGAGAACTTACTGAAATATGAGGTGGGACTGATACGAAAATATGGACATGTTCCTTACTTATATGACTCTTGAGTATTTCGACTTCTTGGCTAAGACATATTTCACGGATAAGCTCACGACAACGCTTCGCTATTTCGCCTGTTAACACTGGTTTACGGTACTTTGTTATCCATACTAAATGGTATTTTATATCATATGTTGTATGGCTGGATTTCCTATAATGTTCCATGCCAAAATAATACTAAAGTCTTCGCCTAAAGGCGAGGGATTTTCTCCCATTCCCCGAAACGGACATTAAAATGAATATTTTATTAAAAAATAAATTACTCGCATGTATAATAATTATAATGTTTGTTTCTGCTGGTTATCCTTTCGCTGCTGACGTCACAGTTCAAGAAGGAAGTATGCATCTCGATAATACCTTATATGTATGGGGGATATCAAATCATCATATGGATACACTTTATCTCTCAGCTGAGCATGCTGAATTGTATAATACAGAAATCAACGGTGACTTACTTATAAATAATGGTGACATAGCTGTAGATGGTGGCATAGCTATAGGAGAACAATTTTATTTAGGACTCGCTTCGGGTGATGGTGCTTTATATTCTAATTCAGGGATATTATTGTTGGGTGGTAGTATCGGTATAGTTGATTATGATTGTGCATATTTTACGACCGATATACAAATTACGGGAAAAGTTACTTCAAGCGGTGGTTATGATCCTCCTTATGTTTTGTATGACCAACAGTCGCGTAAAGAAGTTATAGACAGAATTAAAAAAGAGGTTCCGCCGGATAAACAAAATGGCGCGGCACTTTTCTTCAACAAGGAAACGAAAAGACTCGAAACCTATGTTGCAAGCGAGGGGAAGTTTTATGATCTTGAAGGTAACATTATATACGAGCTTGCTCAAGTCGTTGAGCCTACTATAAAATATGAAACAGCCTATCGTTTCGATAGCACGACTGGACAGACACTTCCAATATTAAGACCTGTTCAGGAAAAGTTTCACATCAAAAAAGGGTACAAACTTGATGACAAAACCGGTAATTTTATAAATAGCAATACCAAACAGGTTGCCTCTCGTGAAGAATCGCTGGAGATTTATGCCTCCTCCGAAGGGAAAGTATATGACTTGCAGCATAATTTCGTTCGCAATATAGAAAAGAAACAATCCTCTGATATTGCAGCCGCTGGTAATAATAATTCTGATGCTCAGATTAATAACGCACAAAATAATGCTGAAATGCAGGATAAAATAATCAAACCAGCTTCTTTGAATAAATAAACATTAATAACGAAAAGGACATAAAATCCGCGGCTTATTTTTTATAAAGTCGCGGATTTTTTTTGACCATATTAAAACATTCATACTTTTTTATAAACGGTGTTATAAATCAAATACTTTGATATAACTGCCATATTTCTTACAATAACATTACCATTATCGGGCATAAATTAAAAATTAAGCTTTTCAATATTATTTTATGTTAAATTCATAACACTTCCTGCTGATGAAAACACTTGATAGACACAAAAAGGCTTGACATTTCTATCCATATATGGTTTAATATGGGGAACGTGGGGTAATTAGCAAGCACATAGTGTAATCAAAGCAAATAGTTTTTGGGGGAGACAGTACAGATGAAAGTCAATTATCCAGCTAATGTTGGATTAAGAAGTGTATTCCTTGCCGCTGTTATTGTGGTAAGCTGTACATTTTCATCTGCATATTGTCAGAGCCAGAAAATCACACTTCTTGTCCAGCAAACTCCGAGTGACGGCGGCCAGGTAACGCCAAACGAAGGTACATACAAATATGACCAAAATTCTGAAGTAACAATTACTGCTGCTCCGAATAAAGGTTATGAATTTCTCTATTGGCTCGGTGACGTAAGTGACCAGGAATCAATAAGCACTACTGTTCGTCTTGACAAACCAAAAATTGTAATCGCGGTATTCGAACCTGCTAAATCCGCTCTTGATGTTCCCGAGCGTGATATCCCTAACGTTGGAGGCGGAGGCGGCAGCGGCGGAGGTTTAGGCGGCAATCGTGTTACTATTGGAAATTCTGTGAGTCTCAGCGGCGGTGGAGGCGGTGTAAAACCTCAGCCACAGACTCCAATATATATACCAATACCAGCGGGTGGTCAACCTCCGGCTGTTCCTGAGCCTACGACTGGACTTTTACTTGCGATTGGAAGTTTGTTTACTTTCACGAAACGCCGTAAAAAAACAAGTTAATCCTTCTTAAAACTATAGCCGCACGTTTCAGGCGTAATATGTTCATCTTTTGTTCGAGGATATTTCCTGCAATTCAAAGGCCTGATCGGGTAAATAGAACAATATTGTTTGCCGTCTTCTGAGTACTTTATAAAGGCGCACACGTTAGGCAGTTTGCAGCACGCTCCGCAATTAACGCACTGACCTTTTCGATCTTTCGATACAGGAAGCATGCAAGTGAGCGTTCTTTTCATCTTTGCTGACCATGTATTATTATTTTTTGCCATAACAAACCTTTATTAAATACCAATTAAAGAGAAATGAATATACACAATATACCATACATTTGGAAGCATTATTTTTTGCTTTGCCATTCCTGGATATTTTTAGCAAGGATATTCACGTCCTTTTTTTCCATGATATGCTCTAAAATAACATCGGGAACTTTAAGTTGCACCATTGCCTTTTCGACTCTTTGCCAGAGTCTTTTAGCTTTAGCTTCCGTCTCTGCAAGGTACAATTCACTTACCATCTCAGAAAGTTTGCCAAGCATTATCGTATCAACGTTTTTATAATAATTCGATATCGCATTCTTTTGATAATCCGTATATTCCCGTTTAGCCATTTATTTTTCCTTAAAGTTTATTCCTTATTCCATAAAATCATCTTATCTTTTTCCTATAATACCGCAATAAAACTATGAGAAATTAATGTTCCTGTCAAATGAAATCAGAAATATTCTTATACTAAAAACTACACAAGATACGTCTAATATATTGACGATACAAAGAGAGTAAAATTGTTCTGGGCAAGAAAAACGTATGAAAATGAAAGAGGAAAGCAAGAATTTCCAGACAAGACGTGATTTTCTGCAATCAGCGGCTGTTACAGGAACTACACTGATACTTTCTCCTATGATTTCCGCGCAGGAGGAATCTGAGAAAACACCCGACGATATCAACATTGCGTTGATTGGAGCCGGTGCGCAGGGGCAGGTATTATTAAACGCATGTAGAAACATTCCCGGCATTCGATTCAAAGCAGTTTGCGATATATGGGAAAACTATAATAGAAAACGTACAGCCAGAATTCTGAAAGCATACGGCCATAACGTTAATGAATACGAAGATTATAAACAAATGCTCGCCGAAGAAAACAACCTCGATGCCGCTATTATCGCTACGCCGGATTTTTGTCACGCCGAACAAACTATCGCCTGTTTACAAGCGGGCCTGCATGTCTATTGCGAAAAGGAAATGGCAAAAACGATCGAAGAAGCGCAAAAGATGGTTCAGGCCGCAAGGCAAACAGGTAAGCTCCTTCAAATTGGCCGCCAAAGAAGAAGCAGTCCAAGATATATTCACTGCTATCAAAAACTGATGAAAGAATATGGATTGTTTGGTCAAATTAAAGCAGTCAATGGCCAATGGAACCGGAAAATATACGACACTTTAGGTTGGCCCGTGAATGCGCCAATAGCGCAGGAAACACTAACGAAATACGGCTACAACTCTATGCAGCAGTTCAGAAACTGGCAATGGTACAAAGCTCTGGGCAACGGTCGGGTTGTTGATTTCGGTGCGCATCAAATTGATATATTTAACTGGTTTCTCGAAGCGACTCCAAAAGCCATCACAGCAAACGGCAATATAAATTATAATAAATATGGTTACGAATGGTACGATACGGTACTGTCTTTAATCGAATATGATACGCCGCATGGTAACGTTAGTGCCTCCTATCAGACAATGCCATATGATGAAGGTTATAAATCATATGAAAAATTCATCGGTGACCAGGGAACATTTTGGATATCAGAACATAATTCCCGCAATATGATTTATCCGGAACCAACAGCAGAGAATTCAAAGAAATGGTATCAATGCGTTCAAGATGGAGACCTTATAGCTACCAATGAAATAATGAAAATGTTAGAATCTATGGATCCGGAAAACTTTGCTCATCTATTTCGCGCGGAAGAGACTCCTCCTCCAGTTTTTGGAGAAGAAAACAAATCTGAAATAAACTCAGCAGTTATAGGAAAACCATCTCTTCATTTGCCGTTAACATTATCAGACAAACCTTATACTCAGCCGCATCTGGAAAATTTCTTCGATACAATTCGCGGCAAAGCACAACTCAACTGCCCTGCCGAACTCGGATATAAAACCGCCGCGGCCGTTCTGAAAATAAACGAAGCAATAGAAACTGGACGCAAGATAGAATTTAAACCTGATGATTTTGTTGTTTAGTAAATCTTTTTGAGCAAGAGAAAGGTAATAAAATGAAAGAGGAAAACAAAATTTTCCGGACAAGGCGTGATTTTTTGCAATCAGCAGCGGCGGCAGGAACTACACTGATATTTTCTCCTATGATTTCCGCTCAGCAGGAATCTGAAGAAACTGCCGATGATATTAATGTCGCTGTAATTGGAGTTGGGGCGCAGGGAAAAAATTTAATAAACGCATGTCGAAATATTCCCGGCGTTCGTTTCAAGGCTCTTTGTGATATTTGGGTTGATTATAATCTTCATCGTACTGCAACAGTTCTGGAACACTACGGCTATGAAGTAAATCAATACGAAGATTATAAAAAGATGCTTGCGGATGAACAAGACCTCGATGCAGTAATCATCGCTACTCCAGATTTCTGGCACTCTGAGCAAACTGTAGCTTGTCTAAAAGCTGGTTTGCATGTCTATTGCGAAAAAGAAATGTCCAATACGCTTGAAGGTGCACAAAAGATGGTTCAGGCTGCAAAACAAACTGGTAAGCTGCTTCAAATTGGTCACCAGCGCAGAAGTAATCCCAAATATATTCACAGTTTTGAAAAGCTCATTAAAGAAGCGAAATTATTGGGACAAATCACGGCTGTAAATGGACAATGGAACAGAATGATGAAAGAATCTTTAGGCTGGTCTAAAAACGTAATAATACCCCAGGCGACACTCGATAAATACGGTTACAAATCCATGGAACAATTCATGAACTGGCGGTGGTACAAAGGTCTGGGCGGCGGACCAATAGTCGATTTAGGTTCGCATCAGATTGATGTCTATAACTGGTTCCTTGAAGCATTTCCCAAGAATGTTTATGCAAGCGGCGGAACAAACTATTTCGATAAAAAGACTCACGAATGGTACGACACTGTCATGGCAATTTATGAATATGACACTGCACAGGGAGCAGTAACAGCATTCTATCAAACGATAAGTACAAATAGTAGAGCAGGTTACTACGAAGCGTTTTTAGGACATGAGGGAATGCTCAATATTTCCGAAACAACAAGTCCATGGAACGGAATTTACAGAGAAAAGTGGGTCTCGCCTGATAAGTGGAAACCATGGAGCGAGGCAGGATATATTAAGGAAATTGAAGTTGAAGAAGACAACGAAGAACCAGGTTCCGAAGGAGTAACACTCACAGTAAGCCCAAGCCCCCCGCCGCCTCAATATGAAATTCTTGTTACGATGGACAAACCGGTTCACCGGCCGCATTTGGAGAATTTCTTCGATACTATTCGCGGAAAAGCAAAACTCAACTGTCCCTCAGAAATAGGATATGAAACTTCTGTTACCGTACTAAAAGTAAATGAAGCTATCGAAGCCGGACGCAGGCTTGATTTTAAACCGGAGGAATTTAAGGTTTAATTTATTCCCGTATTATTCTATGAAATAACAAACTAAAACTGACCGATACTAATGTGTCATTCTGAACGGACAGGCTGTGTCACAATTATGTTTTTAGCAATGATATTATATGTTCAATATGTTATCATGTAAAAATATAATTGGAAAGGATTTCAT
>JAFGPS010000016.1 GCA_016936075.1 Sedimentisphaerales bacterium
CGCCAAATGACCCCATGAAGGATAGAGCAGCAAGAATTCTAATACTGTAATATTTCATTATGGGTTTTTGTCTCGTAACTTCTTGGTAATGATTTCCTGGTTTTCTTTCCGAAGGACCCTTAAAATTGCAATGGGCCAGTTCGATGGATCGGGTTGGATTCCTCCTTCAAGGATTCTTACTTCTCGCCCGCCAAAAACAAAGAAGCCTGACTCTTCAAGTTCTCGAAGTGATTCTGTAAGGCTGAAAGCTGTTTGAACACCATCGCCCGTTTCAAGATCGCCACTAAGCTCCCCCCAGTCTTGTACTGTCTGCAGGAATCCTCCAACAAGATCAACTTCTTCCTGCGATTTTAATTCTTCATGATCAAATGAGTAACCCATGGCATTCATTACGAGATCAAGAACCTCCTTTCCAGTTGTCAAACGAAAGAGGAAAGATGGAATGTTCTGTTTGACGCGTCGAATTCGGACAGGTGGTATTTTCTGATTTTCTGTTAATTTCTGAGAAACCCACACTTCATGATTAGATTTCATTTGGCGAAGGATGTTAGTTGTATAAGTAGCCGATTGGTCATCAATCATCTTATGGTGGGTCCGACAAAGGAGTATCATATTATCATAGGAATCGAGTTTATCTGCAGGATAGGAAGGATCGTGACGTGGGCCATTAGGTTTTGATGATATGATATGACACTCGTCAGCGATTACAGATTCGTCATCTTGCTCAGTTGAGTCTATTATAAGTTCATTCTTGCATATCGCACAACGATTTCCTGATCGACCCCAAAGTATTTTTCTTGTTTTGTCACTTATCGGCATTGCTTAATCTTACGCCCAACTAAGGGCTAAGCTGTTTTTACGAGTATTGGCAATGATGTCCAAAATATTAATGACTTACTACTTGCATTCACATACTTAAACAATAAAAGTGCGAGTAAAAATCAGGCTTGAGCCCATGTTGGGTTTCTCACCTTCATTTTTTATATTTTTATACAAGTCCTATATAATACTGATTTTGCTGGTGTCATCTGTACGGCGATTCCTCAGGGTGGAATCCACAGTGACGGGTGGAGTATGCGCGCCTGTGATTGTGATTTGATATTGATCATACCCTGATTAAATCATTAATTTACATGAGGGAAATATCCGAGTAATATATCCTGGATATTTCTTTCTTTTACAATTAACAATACACTACTGCTCCACAAGCTCAACGCGCCTGTTCATCCTTTTCCCGGCTTCTAATTTGTTGCTCTGCACGGGACACAGCGGACCCACTCCGTAACCAGCAAGTCTGCCTGCGGAAATGCCGTATTTTTTCGTAAGTTCATTGACCACCGATATGGCTCTAGCCTCAGAAAGCTCCTTATTATGCCCGAATGATCCGACGCTGTCCGTATGTCCCACTACATAGATTTTTATCGACGGATTTTCTTTCATAAACTTTGCGATCTCCTTTAATGTCGATTCGGATTTATTTTTCAGATCCGATTTGTCTGTATCGAAATAAATGCCATAGAGTACGACCCTGCCGGTGTCCCGTATTTCACGGGCCATTTGTGCGGCATTCGCGTCAGCGACGACTTCCTGCTCCATGTCCTGTCTTTCAATGATTGTAAGATGATAATAACCGACATCGCGGGCAAAAAGATGCACCCATGTTTCCGCGCCGACATTTCTAATTTTAAAATACGCATTATTCGAATCAGCGTATAGCTGTGTTCCGCCTATTTTCATTATCGCATTTTTATAGTTACGGATGATCTGAATCGCGCCTGCCTTCGCATTGCCTTTATTTATTACATACTTGATTTTATAAAAACGTCCTTCAACGGCAACATCCTTTTTATTGCTGTCTTTGAATTTATACCGATCATATTCTTTTTCTTCATAATATCCGATATGATGATCCGACATTCGCGTTAATAAAGGGTGATCTTTGCTTCCTTTGCAATCCTGGGGATAGGACTTGGCAAAGCTCGTAACAGGTATGTTAATTATGCTAAATAGAAAAATATAAGTAATTATAAATAATCTGCGCATAACACGCCTCCTTATTTAATTTTTTAAACTAATTCATTTTCTATTGAAGCGATAAATAGTTTGGAATCGTCATAAAAATACGTATATTTTTTTATGTGTTTTATTATTATTATTATTGCAAAAACTTATCAAGAAAAATTTATATTTATATAATGCCTTAAATTTATCTCCCCAACGCCGCTCTTCAGCGGGCGCGGCTTTTTTGCGATCCGCTGAAAGAGCATGTTATATGATTTTCCGGCTTAGCTCATTTAGTTGTGCTTGAGATATAATTATCAACATTCCGCCTCTCATTCACATACACAGCTGGAAGCAAAATCCAATTTACTGCTTTGATTCTTTAGCAAAGATATATGGAAAAGGTATCGCGATTAAATCTCCAATTATATAAGTTACAAAGATTATCACCATAGGTACCGCATAACTTGGGAAATGTCCCGTAACCAAAAGGGGTACAAGAACACCGAAACACCATACTAACTTGTAGAAAAGCTGCATCAAAAGAATTGGAACAAATTTGAGAGGAGAGCGCAGACCCAATATAGACAATAATCCGAATGCCACGTAAATGCTGCCAACAATTCCAAAAGCTGTTGGTTCTTCAACCGGCCATGGAAACTTCGTTTTTATCATCTCAGGCATAAAAATTATTCCCACACCAAGAAATCCTGCTACAACAATAGTGTAAATATACATTCCCTTAAGCCAGCCCCATCGAATATTGAGTTCTTTAGTCATGTCTTATCCTCCTTTTTGTTATTGTTGATTTATATTTACATATAACGACTTAAATCAGCGGTGGCTGTAAGCCATCCACTGGAATGTGTGGTTATGAGCGCTGATTCTATATTCAGGTACTTCTTTGAAATATTCTATTTAAAAACTTCTTTAGGGGTACCAAAACATCTGCACTTTTCGTATAAGAGATTCCATAATAAGAAAGTATTTGTTCTATTGAATCCATAGTCTTTTCATACGGACCAAAATTTGTGGAACCCCATACAACAAAGCCATACCATAAAGGAAAGATTTTTTTCTTCAGCTTCAGCCTTATAGTGATAGAAACACTTGATGGGACAATCGAAAGCTTAACCGTTTGAATTTCATCAATGGGAATGGTCCTTGTGTGAAATGTCGCAACAAACTTCAATTCCTTTTCAAGGAAAACAATTCTTGCCAAAGACATCAGATAACGATAAAGCATCCAGATGACAAATATCGATAAAATAGCGCCGCCTATGATAGGAGAGTGGAATTCATTTATCAATTGAAAACCAATAAATGTGCCGATAATCATAAACGGAATATTGAGGTTACCCCAGCCCGCTCTGAAAAGTGGTAATACTGTCTTCGTGATGATGAGTTGGTATTTTATTGGATCATTATTTGACACCTTATAAGTGCTCATAACG
>JAFGPS010000200.1 GCA_016936075.1 Sedimentisphaerales bacterium
AATCGGTTGTAGGCCCGTCTCCTTTTTGCGAAACGCCGTTACAGCACTTTACCGCGGTTAGCGCCAATGAGACCAACTGATCTCTGTATGCATTCGCAACATATATATTATAACTCATTTTCTTTATATGTGCAAAAAGAAAAGAATTTATAAAAATCTAAATAACATAACCGAATATAATACAGTAACTTATGCAGCTTAACTTTTTTTTATTTTTTCCAAAGAATTTGATTAGTTTCAATTGGTTTAACTTCACTATTAAACAATGGCACAACTCGCGGCGTATAATCGCTTATTTTTCGTTTGGCCGGTAATTCAATTTTGAAAAAATATCCATTTTTATCAGCGTTTATTTGTTCTCCACGTGTCATATTATATATTTCATGTTCCTGGCCATCAACTGGGTCCGCATAAAGCTGAACCGCAATTCCATCAGGATTAATACCTTCAAAAAATACAGGAACCTTATAATAATATTGTCCATCTTTAGAACTAAAGTCTACTTCGCCAAAATGTATTTTGGAGAAGCTTTCCTGAATCGTTTTTTTCAACTCACAAAGTGAAATAGATTTAGCGGCATTATTATCAACGCGATCAAGGAAAGTAGAAAGCGAAGGTAAATACAATTTTTCTACATATTCTCTCAGCATTCTATTGCTGCTGAATTGCGGCGTGAGCTCTGCCATGCTCGAACGTATTTTTGAAACCCAGCCAACCGGAATTCCTTTGGAATTTCTATCATAAAATGACGGTACAATTTCTTCTTCCAAAAGCCGGTAAAGCTGATTTGCTTCACATGCGTCATAATTTATATCATTTCCATGTTCGCACCTGTCGCCCAAGGCCCAACCGACTTCAGGTTTATACGCCTCGGCCCACCAGCCGTCAAGTTCAGAAAGATTAATTCCTCCGTTCACAAGAACTTTCATACCGCTTGTGCCGCTTGCTTCCCACGGCCTTCGCGGAGTATTAATCCATAAATCCACACCCTGCACAAGATGCTCGGCAAGCGACATATCGTAATCCGCAAGAAAAACGGCATGTGAACGTGAATTGGATTGGCGAATAAAATTTGTCCAGGCAGCTATCATTGCTTTTCCACGATTGTCATGCGGATGTGCTTTACCTGCGATTATTATTTGTACCGGACGTTCATTGTTTAATAGCAAAGCTTTCAAACGCTCTGGATCGCGAATGAGCAAATTTGGCCGTTTATATTCGGCAAAGCGTCTTGCAAATCCAATTGTAAATACATCAGGATTCAAAATATCTCTTGCATGAAATATTTTTTCATCAGAAGCTCCCGATGCTTCAAGCTGTCTCGCAAGTCGTTCCCTTGCATATTCGACAAGATGTTTTCGCCCTTCATTGCGGAAATTCCAAAGTGTCTCATCAGGTACTTTTTTCAGACATGGTTCTATTGTTTCAAGAGTTCCTACCCACCTGTCTTTTCCACACGCGTTGGTCCAGAGTTTATCCGCTGTCTCAGAATCCCATGAAGGTACATGTACTCCATTTGTAACATGAGTTACAGGAATTTCACTTTCAGGCCATCGAGGGAACAAATTAGCGAAAATACCTCGGCTCACCTGTCCATGCAGGCGACTGACCGCATTAATAACTCCTGAGCCGCGAACAGCTAAATACGCCATATTCAATGGTTCGGAATTATCTCCGGGATTTTCACGTCCCAAATCAAGAAGCCCTTCTATGCCTATGTCAATCCTGTCAGCATATCCCTTAAGATACTGATACACCAGCGATGGAGCAAACCTGTCAAATCCAGCGGCTACGGGTGTATGTGTAGTAAATACATTTCCACCTTTAGTCGCTTCAAGAGCAACATCAAACGGCAATTTTGACTCTTTAGCAAACATTCTCGCGCGTTCGATAACAGCAAGAGCCGCATGACCCTCGTTAAGATGGCATACCTGCGCCTTTATTCCAAGAACGCTCAGTAACTTCCATCCTCCGATTCCGAGTACCATTTCCTGCTGCAGGCGCATTTCATTTCCGCCGCCGTAAAGTTCTGCTGTAATACACTGGTCAGCGGGTCCATTCTCCGGGTCGTTACTATCAAGCAAATACAGTTTTACTCTTCCTACTCTGGCTTCCCATACACGTAATTTTACTACTCTCCCTGGAAACTGAACATTTACATGGAGCCATTGGCCGTCTTTGTCACGGACAGGAAGGATTGGAAGCTGACTCGGGTCATTATAAGGATAGTATTCTAATTGCTTACCTTCTGAATTAATAACCTGCCTGAAATAGCCCTGCTGATAAAGCAAACCAACACCTACAACCGGCACACCCAAATCACTGGCGGTTTTCAATACATCGCCCGCCAAAATCCCTAACCCTCCCGAATAAATGGGTAAAGATTCACTTAAACCGAATTCCATGCTTAAATATGCAATAGTTAAATCTGATTTTCCATATGTTTTGGAAAACCATGATGTATCTTTTAAATATTGATTATGCTGCTCAACTTGTTTTTGCAATTCCTCTCTGAATGATTTCTTTTCCTTTAAAGCTTTAAGACAGGTCTCTGATACTGATTGAAGAATAAGCCATGGATTTCGCGTTATTTCCCAAAGTTCGCTATCAATTTGTTCCCAAAGTATATCTGATTTATGTGACCAAGACCATCTTAAATCTAATCCAAGTTCCGCTAATCCTTCCAGTCCTTCCGGTATAGGCGGAAGTGTATAGTATTTTGAAATCGCCATTAATAGTCCTTCCTATTTCAAAACCAATCTCTGCTATTCAATTTCTTGATTTCTTTATATTGGATTTTCTCTGATACCGCAATGAAAAATTGATTGGTAATACTTTATTGTTAATTTGGGATAGAAAGTGATTTGGTAGTTTAACTTCGATATTTCCTGAGCATGTTGAGCATATGCTGCATATCGTCTGGAAACGGCGCTTCATACTTAACCAATTTATCATCTTTAGGATGTTTGAATTCCAAACTGAAGGCATGTAACGCAACACGATTTATTACAGGTGCCTGAACGGCTGGTTCAGAATCTTCCAACTGCCATTGATATACAAGCTTCCCGCCATACATATCATCGGCAACAATAGGGTGTTTTATATGTGCTAAATGTACTCTAATTTGATGTGTTCTGCCGGTTTTCGGAGTTAATTTTAAAAGTGAAAAACCACGGAATGGCTCTATAACTTCATAAAAAGTAATTGATTCTTTTCCTGATTCAGGACGAATCGCGTATTTTTCTCTCATTTGAGGATGAACACCAAGAGATGCTTTGATTCTATCTGCCGTAAGTTCAGGTGTGCCGTGAACAATTGCAAGATATGTTTTATTAATCTGTCGGTCTTCAAATTGTTTCGCGATTTTCCATTGTGCAGTATTATTTTTTGTCACAACCATTACACCGGTTGTGTTTCTATCGAGACGATGCACAATACCCGGGCGGAATTCCCCAAGACCATCAGACAGTTCATTTGAATAAAATGCAAGTGCATTTACTAATGTTCCATGTGTATTGCTTCGAGCCGGATGTACTATAATACCAGCCTGCTTATTTAAAATGATTATATCATCGTCTTCATGGATTATATTCAAAGGTATATTTTCTGGAAGGATATCTCTGCTCGGAGGCTCCGGCACTATAAAAGATATTTCGTCTCCCGGATTAAGCTTAAGACTTGGTTTAGCGATTTTGCCGTTGACTTTGGTTTCGCCTTGCCTGATTGCGTCCTGAATATAATTTCGACTCAGGTTACTATAACGACCATGCAGATATTTATCGAGTCTGCGTTCTCTTATTGAGTTTCCAACACGAAGTGTCAAAGGTTGACCATATTCTATCTCGTCGGATTCAATGGAGTCGCCTTCTATTTCCGGATTCTCATTTTGTAAATCATCAGATACGCACATTTACAAATTATTGTTCCAGATTATTAATGTCATCAGGAATATCAATTTCAGAAGGAAGATTCGTTTCAATTGGTAATACTGAATCAATTTCTAAGTCTGAAGAATTCATGTCTAAAGCATCAATAATCAAAGGTGAATTCGAATCTCCAACTTTGTTATTTGCATTACGCAATTGCTGAATAATAGGATCCAACACTTCATTAGTACTCGGTATTGGTTCCTCTGGTGCCGGCTGGAATACAATATCCTGTTTATAGTCATCCATTATATTTAAACGTAATTGTGCCTTGCTTATATTAATGGTTCCAGCAAGGTCCGGATTTTCAACTATACTGCTATATATCTTTCGTGCTTCTTCGAAATCACCAAGTTCTTCTGCGCATAATCCCAAACCAAATTCAGCTAAACCTTTGATAGTTTTATCTGACGGCTTTTTAGCTATTGCGTCAGTATAATTTTTCTTAGCTTTATTTACTTTCTCTACCAAATCTTTTTGACTTACTATTTCCGTACGATATTGTAATTCTGTCCTAACACAATCTGCTGCTTTAACGAGCGACAGAGCAGCAATATTTTTATCGTTTGTTGTCCCTGCAAACTTTTCCAACTCTGTAGCTTTGTTAAGAAGTACATATGACATATCAGTGCCCTGCTGGCCTACAACTTGAACTTTTTTCGTTATAATATCGTCCATTATAGATGTAAACTCTGCATGCTCACTGGATTTCACATTTTTAGAGATTGCTTTCCAACCGTAAAAACCTCCAACAACAACTATTGCTGCTACTACGGTTATAATCGTACCAAGATTCTCTTTTGTCCATTGCGGCAGGTGGGTTAACCAATCGGCCAGTTCATTTGATTTCAATTCGTGTCTATGCTCTGATTTCATTTTCTCTATTGCTCACTTAAATTATTTCATTATTAGTAACGAACATTTACTTAATTAAACCATAGAATTAATTATGAATCCATGGCAACAAAACTTGGATTTTAACAGGATTTCTTTTAACTTGCAATAGCCATATATACCGATTAATATTTTATATCGTAGATTTAACCGGATTCCGGGATAATTTTTAAGGAAAATCGCCGAAAGGACGCGAATTTTGAAAAATAATATAAAACGGCTGCTTTTAAATATATCTTTTTCAATTTTATTCTTTAGTCCGATATTAGCAGCAAATGAACAAATTAATACAGATTCAGAAGATACATTGATACCGCAAGGACTGGAAAGCATATGGGATTCCGCCAAATATATCAGCCTTGATGAAATAAAACCTGGAATGGAAGCATATTGTCTTACAGAATATAGCATTGCGGGAATAGAAAAATTTGCATTGGACGTAATTGATGTAGTACGTGACCTTGAAGTTGGGAAAAATGTAATATTAGTCAAAGGAACAGATGAGAGATTTATCAAAACAGGTCCAGTAGCCGGATGCAGCGGCTCACCAGTTTATATAGAAGGGAGACTGGCGGGAGCTTTGGCTTTTACATGGAGCTATAGTAAAGAGCCGCTTTACGCCGCTACTCCGATTGAAGATATGCTTGGAATTGACCAGAATGAACAAAGCCCCACTTCAAAAACTGTTGCACTGGATTATGATTTTACAATTCCGGTAAACTTTACACGAGTGAATAATAGCTATAATAAATCTCTGACTAAACTTACACAAACATCTTCCGGATTGAATCCCCTGCCCTGTCCATTAATCGCGTCTGGAATTTCTACTAAAATTCCGGAACAATTCAAGTCAATAACAGAATCCCTGGGACTTATGGTAGTTTCAGGCGGAGGAATCAGCAATACTAACGATGAAGAAAACTCAAATATAAAGTTGGTTCCCGGTGCAAGTCTTGGTGTACCGTTAGTCAGCGGCGATATAAAACTTTCGACAATGGGAACTGTAACTGAAGTAATTGGTAATAAAGTTTATGGTTTTGGCCATATGCTCCTCGGTTTCGGTAACGTAAATTTGCCTATGGCTACCGGCAAAGTGCATACAATTGTTTCTAATCTATCAAGCTCATTTAAGATGGCTTCAATATTAGATATTGTAGGAACTTTAAAATCAGATGAATCAACCGGCGTTATTGGGCAAATCGGTGAAATACCGAAAACAATTCCATTAACAATCGAGGTTGACCATTGCAATGATTCGAAAATTAGAACCTATAATTGCCGGATTGCCAGCAATGCACTCATCACGCCTGCATATCTTGAAATGGCTCTAAGCGGTGCAGCGACTAAATCGAGCGACCTGCCAACAGAACACATGATAGAATACCAATTCGATATAGGTATCGAAAACGGTGAAGTTATTTCGTGCAAGAATATTTCAACTGATTCAGAATTAAATGAAGTAGTCGGTGAATGCGTTGCAGTAGTTACTCTTATCATGGATAATCCTTTTAAGAAAATTGATATCGAGTCTATAAACTTAAAACTCAATATTAAACCCAAAAACATCAGTTCAAATATCTGGTCTGTGGACCTGTCAAAATCTGAGGTAAAAGCCGGCGAAACCATTGATATTAGCGTGATAGTCGAATCATATCTTGGAGGAAAAAAGAAATACAGCCAAAGCATTAAAATACCCAAAGACCTAAAACCCGACACATATGATTTAAGTATCAGCGGTTCAAGAGGATATGAAGAGTTTATAACAAAAGCGGCTCCACAAAAATTTGTTGCCCAAAGTATTCCGGATTTAATAGAAGCAATAAATAATCTTCTCGAAATTAAAAGGAACAAATTATTTTTTATACTTGTTTTGCCAACCGGGGGTATAACGCTCGAAAAGGCAGAACTTCCTGATTTACCTGCGACAAAAGCAATAATACTCCAAGACAAGAAAAGAGGACTTAATATACGTCCATATCAACATTGGATTGAAAAAAGAATTGATATCGACTCTGTTATTACAAACCAGAAAGTCATGAAAATTACTGTTGTAGAATAAAATTATACATAAAACAGGAGTAGAATGAAAAATTATCATTTTATAAATGCGAAAAACTTAATTGTACTATTATTATGCCTGAGTCTGTGTTCAATATCTACGGCTATTACAAGTAAAATTACACGCCATTCAACCAGTTCAGAATTAAATAAAGGTGAAACAGAGAATACAATAATCAGCTCTCGCGGCGCGATTCAACTTGGTCTTGGCGAAGAAACAATAATTACAGAATTCGATGACTTTGCCGAAGCATGGTCGATAAACAGTATAGTCGTAAGCGGCGGGACAATATTTTTCGGTACAAGCCCGAACGGTGGAATTTATCGATACAGCCTTAATAAACTTACGAAGATATATCCTCTTGCAGAAACAAACGCTTTGGAAAATACACCCGAAGAACAGGAAGAAGAAGTTGTTAAAATTGAGGAAAAGCTTACAAACGAACATATTTTCGCAATGACAACTGATATATCCGGCAGATTACTTGTAGGTATAAGCGGCAAAACATGCAAGCTTTGCAGATTTGACAACGATAAAATGGTTACCGTTTTCGAGCCAAATGACGCAAAATATATTTATGCGATAACACTCGATGATACAGGCAATATATATTTAGGCACAGGTCCTGAAGGCAAAATTTACAAACTTGATTCTCTCGGTAAAAAATCTGAACTTATCTATACCAGCCGGGATAAAAACATTTTATCACTTGTATTTGGACAGGATGGTTTTCTCTATGCAGGCGCTGACGAGAGAGGATTAATTTACAAAATAAATGTTAAAAGTAAGGAAGCAACAGTTTTATACGATAGCGACCAGCCGGAAATTGCTTCATTACTGTTTTTAGCTAAAACACCTGGAAGTGACTTGAATACGCTTTATGCAGCCGCTACTTCAGCACAAATTGTCAAAACGCAAACACAATTTGCAGCATCTATACCTGAAAACACTCCTTCAGGGCGGCCGGAGATACTGGATAATTCTGAAGATGAAGACAAAAAAGAAGACGGCGACGAAAAAGAAAATGGAACTGGCTCGAGCAATTCTTCTAACAGCGGACAAAAACTTGAAGTTGCCAATATTAAGGAAACAGAATCAACAAAACCAACACAAGGAACACCTCCAATCACCAGAGGAACAAGACCTCGATCTGCAAGTACTATATACAAAGTAACCGAAGATGGTTTTGTAACAGATATTTTCGGTGAATCCGCGATTTTCTTCTGTTTGGCACAAAAAGACAATAAACTTCTCGTTGGAACTGGAAATAATGCTGTACTTTATAGTATAGAACCGGAACAGGAGCAACAGTCGATAATTTATGAAGATAAAAAGGCAACACAAATAACCGCTATTACCGTTCACGGTGATGACATTTTTCTTGGTACGGCCAATCCTGCAAAGATAATCAAGTTAGGTTCAGGATACGCAGAAGAAGGAACTTATATTTCAGATTTAATCGATGCTGAACAACCATCTCAATGGGGAAAATTACAACTTGAAGCTGATATACCACTCGGATGTAAAGTACAAGTCGCTTCAAGAAGCGGAAATGTTAAAGATGTCAATGATCCAACTTTTTCCTCTTGGACTGAACCGGAAAACATAACCGGACCAGTACAACTAAAGTGCCCTCTCGGCAGATTCTGCCAATACAAACTTATACTTCAAAGCAATAGCGGCTTCTCTTCTCCTCTTATCAGGGAAATTGTAGTAGCTAATACCGTTCCAAATCTTGCTCCGAAAGTTGAATCTGTTACTATTACCAGGATACAGACAGGAAGCAAAGCTGGAATAAACAGAATCACATATAGAGCAAAAGATGATAATGACGACGACTTAATTTATAAAATCGATTTTAGAAAAATCGGGAGAACCAGTTGGATTGAATTAACTGACGACCATGCGACATCAACTTTCGAATGGGATGGAAATACAGTCGAAGACGGACGATATGAAATCAGAATTATTGCAAGTGATGAAAGAAGTAATACAACATTAACAAAGCTAACCGGAAGCAGAGTCAGTGAGCCTATTATCGTTGATAACACCGGTCCTGATGTAAAGAAAATTAGTGAAACAAACTCACGAGAAAACAATCGCCAATTCAGGATTTTAAAGTTTGAAATAACAGACGCATTAAGTGCTATTGAAAAACTTGAATATACCCTCGATAGTAATGAAAACTGGATCAGTAATGTCCCAGATGATTTAGTTTATGATACTACCATAGAAAACTTTACAATAGCAATAGATTCGGACAAATACTTATCCATTGGAGATCATGTACTAACAATAAAAGTAAGTGATTCTATCGGGAATACAAAATATAAAACATTTGAGATCAATATAGATTAGTGATATGATTTAGCTTCCATTTGTTGAAGTTCTAAACGGCTCTCTTCGCGGCCAGCCATATTTCTCAAAAAGCCCGAACTCTTTCTCTGAATGATCATATTGATTATTTTTCAGAGCTGAACGAACACTTTCGGCATGACCATCAACAAAGACCGCATTGGCCGTACCACTATTCAAGTTTGAACGCTGAGCATTATGAAAAGTTCCAAACCAGTCATTTCCATTTGACCATAAGGCATTATCGTTAAGAACGGTTTTGCATCCATCTCGAAGCCACATATTTTCTTCGGAAAAGAAAAAGACTTTTGATTTGTTTCTTGTTATCTCTGTGGACCTGAGAACCCCCATACCGTTGGCATAATCATCTCTTCTCATACCCAAAAACGCGTTCATGCTGTAACTAAAGACAGGATCAACTTCAATATCAGGATTATGTCTTGGATGGTTCTGGCCACAGGTTCGAGCTAAACTATTAAATTTAGGGCACAAGTGAGCTTTCGCATCTTTCAAATATGGCCATAATGGGCCATCCGGAGGATACCTCTTATCGTGCCATCTGCAGTAGGTTTGATATTCGGGTTCAGGCTCATTGTCTGAAATAAGAGAAAACTCAGGATTTGGATAATAATCATCGTTATCGCTTAAATAAACGGATTGTGCAATACCATATTGACGAAGAGTTGAACGACAAACTAACTCATATCCCTGATCTCTCGCTAATTGCATAGCAGGTAGTAATATACCTATCATCATAGCGATTATCGCTATTACTACCATTAACTCAATCAATGTGAAGGCTTGCACATTTCTCATACAACATCAATTATACAACTATTTTACATTTTGTTAATAGGTAAAATACTATTTTTTAACTTTTTTATCCTATAAAATCCTTGATTTCAATCATTTTTTTATGATATTTTACTTTTTTTGAGAATTTCTTTAATTTTTGGTTAATTTGATACATATTATAAATGGATGATATCCAGAGGAAATTAGCTCTTATTGATAAACAGTTTTCCGGAATTCCTTCGCATGAATTCATTTTTGGAAACTGTCCGTTAGTATTTATAATGTTCGGACTTGTTTCAGGTATTATCATTCAATATTATTTATTTTTTCCTACAACCATCTGGTTTGGAACTATCTTCCTGAACTTGATAATAATCATTGTACTATTTGTGTTTAAAACAAATCCCGCCAAAAACAGATATTTTTCGGCTTACCTTGCTCTTATTTGTTTTCTTTGCCTTGGCTCTATCAGACTGACAAGTTATATCCAGCCAAAATCCAATGATATTAGAATTTGCGTTCCCGATGAGCCGGTTTTAGCAACAATTCGCGGCTATATAAAAACTGAGCCTCATACAAGTAAATTTGCTGATTGGAAATTTTCCCGCTTTATGCCATCTGATCCGGGAAGTAGTTTTTATATACAAACATCAGAAATCGAGACAAAATCCGGCTGGTCTAAAATAAACGGAACCGTAAGAGTTTTTGTAGATGAAATTGTGTTGGATTTATCGCCAGGTGATTATATTCAGGCTTATTGCTGGCTGGATACTTTTAAGCCGCCATCAAATCCGGGACAATTCGACACAGCAGATTATCTTGCAAAAAAAGGTGTTTTTGTCGGAGCTTCGATAAAATCACGTTCCGGAATCAGGCTTATCCAAAAGTCAGGCAAAGGAACTTTCACGTTTATTAAAAGCAAAATAAGAGAATTGGCCGAAGTTGCTTTATTGGGTGATATGACAAATGACGAAAGTAATGGACTTTTACAGGCTTTGCTTTTAGGCTTCAGAGGTAATATCGATAGTGATACGAACGAAGCTTTCCGCAAAACAGGTCTCTCACATTTCATAAGTCTTTCAGGCCTGCACATGGGAATAATTATCGGGATAATCTGGTGGTTCAGCAAAATTACAGGCTTTATGAAACGCGGCCGCTCAGTAATTTGTATTATAGCAATTATTATTTTTTTGATGGTTATCCCACCAAAGGCCCCTACTCTTAGAGCTTCGATTATTGCCATGATGTTTTGCCTGTCATTTATTATCAGGCGGAGGGCATATCCGATTAATACTTTATCATTATCTGCAATAATTTTATTACTCATAAGACCGACTCAGCTATTCGAAGCAGGCTGGCAATTATCTTTTGTTTCAGTTCTTGGGATTATTTTATTCTCCAAAAATATTTATTTCTTTTTGCATGAAAAAATCGACGACTTAATCCCGGCGAAGTCATCGGACCAAACCAGAAGAAATTTTTATTCAATCGCATTCATAGCTGACAAAGCAATCGCATTATTTTCTGTCGGGCTTGCGGCATGGATAGCAAGTGCCGGAATTTTACTCTATCATTTCCATACAATCACGCCCCTTGCGAGTTTATGGACTGTGCTTGTATTTCCTTTTGTCAGTGCAATTTTAATATTGGGATTTCTAAAAATTCTATTATTTTTCATTTTCCCAACTATAAGTGCCCTTTTGGGTATATTAGTTTCATGTTTATCAATTCTTCTTATTTCTATTGTTAAACTTTTAGCCCGACTTGATATATCTCAAATCCTGATTGGACATGTTTCATTAAGAACTATTTATTGCTTTTATTTTGTAATTATTGTTTTTATTTTATTATTTTACAGCTATCCTGCATTGAGACGAAAGCTCATATTCGCGGCATTTCCGTTAATAATTATTTTTACCGGCGTACTCAAATGGCAGCATACAAATAATGATAATCTTGTCTTAACATGTCTCGATGTCGGGCATGGCCAGTCAATTTTTCTTCAGTCGCCGGACGGCAAAAATATTCTTTTCGATGCCGGTTCAATGTACATAAGTAATATAGGCCAAAGAATAGTAATACCTTTCTTAAACTATTCCGGCATAAACAAAATCGACGCTGTAATGATTAGCCATAATGATATTGACCACATCAACGGAATACCGGAAATTGCTAAATTCTGTAACGTAGGTAATGTTTACGCCAATGACGACTTCTTCAGCAAAACAGATGAATGGGGAACCGCGAGTTTTCTAAATGAATGCTTACATGAAACAAGCACAGAAATTCAACCTCTCGATAAAATTAATATTTCCAGCAAAAAGGTACAAATAACTACACTATGGCCAAAGCAGAAGGATTATTTGGGACAGGATTTAAGCGACAATAACAAATCTCTCGTAATCCTAATAGAATTCCTCAAAACTAAAATACTTATATGCTCAGACATAGAACAATTTGCACAGAAAGAATTAATGCGTATATATCCTGATTTGAAAGCTAATATTGTAGTAGTTCCACATCACGGCTCATCAAATACTCTTGAAAAAGGCTTTCTTGAAAGTCTCGAAGCAGATATTTTTATTTGCAGTACAGATAAAACACCATCGATTAAGTGTTCAGGTCAATTGTTTTACACATCAAGAGATGGTGCAGTAACAATTTCTATTGATAAGCAGGGAAATGAAGTGGTCAGGACACATAATAAAAAAAGTGACTAAAATTATTTTTTCAACTTTAGTCACTTTAAACTTTAGGCATTTTAGACACTTATTATTTTTACTTCATATGTACTACGATTTCGACTCTTCGATTTTTGGCTTTGTTTGCGCTCGAATTGTTCGAAACAACAGGTCTGGCCTCGCCACACGCAACTGCCTGAATTTGCTTTTCAGGCCATCCGCGGGATACGAGATACCTTGTAACAGACAAAGATCTTTGAGCAGAAAGTTCCCAGTTATCTTTCCAATTCGATTTTTGAATCGGGTCAGTGTCAGTATGGCCAACAATATCAATCTTCTTTCCGGAGTATTTCGACTTTAACACAGAGTAAATACTATTCAACTCATTATTTGTCGTTTTTTTCAGGTCGGCCTGCCCCGAATCGAATAGAATCGAGTTCTCAAGCGTTACAGTAATAGTTCCTTCGTTTGCGTTAAAGGCAACTTCAAAACCTTCGAAACCAGAAGCTTGAGCCGGTGTTTTCTTGTTAACTTCGATTTGTCTTTGAAGCTCTGCTATTGTTTGTTTATCCCTTGAGATTCTATCGACAAGGTCCTGCTGTTCTGCCTTTTTACCTTCAAGCTGACCTTCAAGGTTCTGGTTTTTCACATACAGCTTGTCATATTCAGCTTTCCAGTCGGTACAGCCGGACAAAAAAGAAACGAATAACAAACCAATTATTAATAAAACAACATTTTTGCTATTGGTAAACCGCATTTTGAATTCTCCTTAAATTTCGAATCCCAAACTTACATTTTCCTTGTTTAGAAAAAGAACATATTAAAACGTTCTATAATATAATCATGAAGTATAATAACAATAAGAATGCCCAATGACAAGAACGGACCATAAGGAATTTGACGAATTTTCTTAAAAAACATTTGAATACCCACCCAAGCCAGTCCGAAAAATGGCGCAATGAAAAATGCAATCACAACTGGGAACGCCCCTACAACCGTTCCCGCTGCTCCCATAAGGTGGACATCACCGAGTCCCATAGCTTCTTTTCCGAAAGCGAGCGTTCCGAAAATTCTGATTCCCCAGACAACTCCACAACCAATAAAATAACCAAAAATACTTCCCAAAAGTCCAGATACAGCCGGATATTGTGAAAATTTCACCCACCAACTGCTTACAGATTCATTTTTCGTCAGCAATAACATCCCGAAAGAAAAGATAAATATCGGCAACAGGAATATAATTTCTCGAACCGCTTCGAGACGATGATTGAAATTTTCATCATCAAAATTTATTGGTGTTGGGTTTGTTTCATCTTGTTTCTCTTTTATTTTAGTATTTTCATCTTGAGTTTCATCTGATTCGTAACTTCTTTTAATCAAACCAGTTACCAGAAGGACCAGGGACACTATAAGCCCTATCACCGCTCCTAAAGCCAATGCGCATGTGTTGGGCGAAGCAAGCGGAAATAGCATATTATCCTTGATATAAGCTGAATCGATAATAAATGGTGCAACAGTCGAAATCACCAAACCGGCTGCTGTTACGAACCAGCATATTGATAAAGGAATAACCCATAGCTCAAGGTCAATAGCCGAAGCTGCTACGAAAGCCGATAACATTATTATATGCAGCAGATAAACGAGCCAGCCGCCTTCCAACAAAGGCGGAATTGATTCAATAAAGCTTGTATGGAAATACAACAAAAAAAGGCCCAGGAAAAGCAATCCAACGAGCAGCTCGACAGTGAAATATCTCGACGATATAGGTGTTTTACAAAATCTGCATTTCCTGCCCAATAAAATCCACGAAAAAAGCGGAATGTTGTCATAAAAGCGAATATGCTTGTTGCACTTGGGACAAGCTGAAGGCGGACTCACTATCGACTTATCACGAGGAAGTCGATAAATCACAACATTCAGGAAACTGCCGATACAGCAGCCCCACGCAAAAATAAACGGTAACCAAATCCAATCCTGTATCGCCACATCAATCCTTTATTTATATATTGTCATTCTTATTGGCTTTGTTTTATTTCTTTTTCTTATTTACCATACCAGCGACTTTTGCCTGGAGGCCGAAAAGACGAATGAAGCCAGTTGCATCTGTCGGGTTGTATTCTGCGCCCATTACGAAGCTTGCCAAATCGGTTTGGTACATGCTGTATGGACTTGTAACTCCTGCAAGACTGCATCTTCCTTTGAACAATTTCATTTTAACTTCGCCTGTTACGTTTCTCTGAGTCATATTAACAAAAGCGTCAAGAGCCTCGCGTAGTTGAGTGAACCATAAGCCGTTGTAAACCAACTCTGCATATTTAAATGATACCTGTTTCTTGTAATGTGCCGTATCTCTATCAAGAGTCAGGCTTTCCAAAGCTTCGTGCGCGGCCATGAGAATCGCTCCGCCTGGAGTTTCATATACCCCGCGGGATTTTATACCTACGAGACGATTTTCAACGAGGTCAACCTGTCCAACGCCGTGTTTGCCGCCGATTTTGTTCAATTCTTCAATCATCTTTACGCCGCCGACTTTTCTGCCGTTCAACTTGACCGGAATACCCTGCTCGAAACCTATAGTTACGTAATCGGCTTTGTTCGGCGCTTTTGAAACTGGATTCGAAATTACGAACAGATTATCCTTTGGCTCGTTTGCCGGATCCTCAAGGTCGGCTCCCTCGTGGCTGATGTGCCATAAGTTGCGGTCGCGAGAATAGATTTTCTTTTTGCTCTGGTCGATTGGAATTTTATGCTTTTTGGCATAATCAATAGCTGCTTCACGGGAAGTCAGAGTAAAATTATTGTCTTTCCACGGCGCGATTATTTTCAGCGATGGGTCGAGAGCCATAAACGTAAGCTCGAAACGAACCTGGTCGTTGCCTTTGCCTGTTGCGCCGTGAGCTACTGCGGTCGCACCTTCCTGATGAGCTATATCGACCTGGTATTTCGCGATAAGAGGTCTTGCTATACTTGTTCCGAGCAGATAGCCGTTCTCATAAACCGCACCGGCTTTGAGCATCGGCCAGAGATAATCTTCCACAAATTCCTTGCGTAAATCTTTTACGATGCACTTTATCGCGCCGGTTGCGAGAGCTTTGCGTTTAATACCCTGCAATTCATCGCCCTGTCCAAGTTCAGCCGCGAACGCGACAACTTCATAACCATAGGTTTCTTTCAACCATGGTAATATAACGCTTGTATCCAGCCCGCCGCTGTAAGCGAGAACAATCTTTTCACCTTTTGATTTCTTTGCCATCTATTTGTTTCCTGTTTCAAAATTCTTTTATACTGTTAGCAATTCACTGCATGGGCTAAAGCCCATCCTACAAATTGGTTTCCCGCCTTCGCGGGAATGATAAGAGTCTGGTAGGGTGTGCTGTGCACACCAACTCAAAAATGGTGTGCACAGCACACCCTACTGTGAATTATATCGACATTCCGCACAAAAACAATGAAAAGACGTGCTTTTTATTAGTTTTGATTACAAATTAGTTTTTTTCTGCCCCCAACTATTCCTTCGATAATCTATCATACTAAAGCATATTTACTAATTAGCGATTCGAGTTTTCCGTAATCTACTTCCCTGCTATAAAGCGGCGTATCATTTTGCTTGTACACACCTGTGTTTTCTTCAAAAGGTGTTTTCTCCGGATTGATATAAAAAATACCGAGTGGCAATTTGTCCGATTCTGTCGCTCTTTTAAATGCCGCATTCCTGTCATGGCAATCGTAAGAATCTTCCAGGTAATACGTATTATCCTTGAACCACTGGTAGGTATTAAGCTTGTTAAAAGTAACGCAAGGCTGCAAAATATCTACTAACGCATAACCTTTATAATTAATCGCTTGTTTAATAATCTCTATAGTTTGTTCCTTATCTCCTATGAATGTTCTGGCTACAAAACCCGCGTTTAAGGCAATCGCTACCGCCAAAGGATTAAATGGTTCGAGAATTACTCCGGCAACCTGAACCGGTGTTACAAAACCACGCCGGCTCGTTGGTGACGCCTGCCCTTTCGTGAGGCCGTAAACCATATTGTCATGCACTATATTTGTTATATTTGGATTTCTTCGAATTGTATGGATAAAATGATTCCCGCCTTCACCGTACATATCTCCATCGCCGCTTTCAGCTATTACGGTCAATGAAGGATTACTCGCTTTTATACCAGTAGCGGGCGGCAGTGCCCTGCCGTGCAAGCCGTTAAAGAAATTAGTTTTAAGATAATGCGGTATCTTCGCGGCCTGCCCAATACCGGATACAAGTACGAGATTAGTCGGCTCGATTTTCAATTCTTCCATAGCTTGTTTAAGAGCGTTCAAAATACCGAAGTTGCCGCACCCGGGACACCACGCAATATCAATATCACCCATATCGTATTTTTCGTTTTTCATAATAATTCCCTACAGCAATTCGTTGAGTTCTTCGGCAATACTATCTGACGCAAAACAAAGACCATCATATTTCAGGACATTATGGTCAACCTTGACATCAGCGTGAATTTTTAAAAGTCTCGCAAACTGTGCCGCAGCATTATTTTCAACAACAATTGTCTTTTTCGCTTTCTTAATCAGTTCGATTGCGCCGTCATGTAAAGGATAAACCTGATTAAAATAAAGAACAGCCGTATCTTTCCTGCCAAGATAATTTACCGCTTCACAAATTATATTAAAAGTCGAACCCCAGCAGATAACAAGATTCTCATAATTTTCTGGTCCCAGCAATACCGGAGGCACGGATTCCTGTTTTATTAAATCAAGTTTCCCCAGCCTTTTATCAACCATCTTTATTCGCAATTCGAGGTCCTCTGTAATATGTCCCTCCTCATCATGTTCGTCACTGTCAGCACATACCAATCCTTTTCCTAATCCCGGTATGCCCCGTGGAGAAATTTCGTTTTCAGTCAGCTTATAACGCTGATAATCTTCTGAAGTTTCAATGAAATGCTTTTCTACCTTGCATTCTTTAAGATTAAATGGCTCTGTATTATAATAAGAGTCAACAAAATACTGGTCAGTCAGGATAAACACGGGGACCTGGAATTTGTCAGCTAAATTAAAAGCCTTTTGTGTCAAATAGAACGCATCTTCTAAAGTACCAGGCGCAAATATTATTCTCGGGAACTCGCCGTGACCGGCATATAAGACAAGGTCCAAATCCCCCTGCTCGGTTCTCGTTGGAAGACCGGTAGCAGGTCCGGGTCGTTGTGCCAAATGAATTACGATTGGACTTTCCAGCATACCTGCAAGGCTTACCCCTTCGGTCATAAGTGCGAATCCGCCGCCCGATGTAGTGACCATCGCTCTTGCTCCGGCGTACCATGCGCCAATAGCCATATTGATGGCGGAAATCTCATCTTCCGCCTGTTCGGCTAACACCCCGAAATCTTTACCCTTCTGAGCAAGGAAAACTAAAACTGAGGTAGATGGTGACATAGGATAAGAAGAGATGAAATTACATCCGCCGGCAATTGCGCCTAAACCTACTGCTTCAGAACCGTTAACAAGAATCTGTTTTTTTACTGAGCCACTTGCAGGCGATTCAATTTTAACGCTGTAGAAATTTTCCAGTTTGACAGTTGTTTCATATCCTGCCTTCAGGGCTTCGATATTCTTGTCTATAAGTTCTTTGGGTTTGTCCTTAAAAATTTGTTTCAGGCAATTAATAGCGTCTTCAGGTTTAACAGATAAAATACTAATCAGAGCACCTACCGCAACTGTATTGGAAAACACCTTGTTTCCGACACCAGAGGCTATTTCTGTAAATGGTATATCAAATACTTTTTGTTTGTCCTCTATCTCGTCGCTTAAAACTTCTTTTTCACCAATTATCAAAGTTTCCGAAGTAACTCTATTTTTGAGATGCTTAATCGAGCCTTTATTGAGCCCAACGAGAATATCTATACGGTCGACAAATGCTTTGACAGGTTTGTCTGATATTCTAATGAGAATCGAATTCAATCCGCCGCGAACACGTGACATATATTCCTTGGTTGCATAAACATGATAACCGTTAGACTTCATAATTCGCGTGAATATTTTTTCAACCGTTTGAATTCCCTGCCCAGCCTGGCCGCATAAGACTATAGAGATATCGTTCCCTTTTTTTGTAGATGGATTAGTCATGCCTGATAACTCCCCTGACTTTATCATTCATTTATTTAATTGTACTTACTATAAAAAAAATCAATATTCTTCCAAATGATTCCATTCTGCATCTTCGAGCCATTGTTTCGGCTTTGAAACAAATTTTATTATGTTCTCGAGCAGAAAGTAATGCTTTTCTTCTTCCTTTGCCAATTCAACAAACAAATTCTTCTGTTCTTGTGAATCTGCCTGCTGCGCTTTTTCATTATAGAAATCCTGACTCTTCTTTTCTATTTCCTGAGCTTTTTCATATAATACGATTTGTTCCTTATCTGTCTCAAATTCCTGCTCCTGCTCTTTCATTTCAACAAAGATATTTTTGGCCTTATTCAGGATAGAAGTCTCCGCCATTTCGTAATTATCGAGTTTCATACTTTCAATGGCTTTATAATGCTTGACTTCTTCATCGGCCAGCATTGTTAGAATAACCTGAAGACCTTTGTTTTTTGTTTTCGCAGCAATTTCTCGATAGAAACCTTCTCCATCCTTTTCCATTTTCAAAGCAAAATCAAATATATTCATATTTAACACCTCCCAATGTCACTATATATTTGATATCTAAGTATATACTTAATAATTAGATATACTGATACTTTGTAAAAAACATTTCATTGATTGTCAAGGATTATAAAATATTTAGAAACACTTCACAGAGAATACGACTTTGTCATTCCCGCGAAGGCGGGAATCCATATTCGTTTATTTTCTGGATTCCGCAACAAGTGCGGAATGACAATCGTGCGTTTTTTTTCAAGAAAAACGGCAAAACAATGTTTTTCTGTAAACTCTTACAATATTTCTTATTATAAAAAAACCACTAATCTTTGAACTTAATTTCAGGCATTGGCTTGCCAATATGTCCGTACGTTTTTCGGAGTTCGGAAAGAAATTTCTCTTTTTTTAATCTCTCCACATAACCTTCTAAATACAAAACAGGAATCTTTTCTCTTTCATATCCGCTTAAATATTTGGGATTTTCATAAAAAATAATATATTTTTCTTTAGATTCGGCATCCTTAAAAGAATGGCCACTTATGTATATAAAAGTTGGACCGTTAAAATCTTTGGGTTTTAAACGGGATTGAAAAAAATCATACTTAAAACTACCTAAATACTCCTCTGTTTGCTCCAAATCATCAGGGAAAACATCATTATGGTCTTCCGCATACATCAATAAGCCTAATCCTATCTGTTTTAAGTTACCTATTGAAAGCTGATATTTATAAGTTGTCTTCGTTTTAGTAAAAAACGGCATAATAATAAGATACAATGCGAAAATAAAAAAACCAACAAATAAAAAGACCATTTTCTTCGACATAAGTCGTTCCTTTCGACATTGTCACTTTACTCTGCATCCATATGAATGGTGTGCAAAGCACACCCTACCGCTTTTAACTAATTCTTGAACTTTATTTCCGGCATTTTCAGAGACGGGTTTCTTCTTTTAAGTCTATCATATGTTGTTTTAAGCTTGGCCTTAAATTGTTCTTTTGTCATAAACTCGACATGAGAATCTACAAACAGAACGTTTACACCATCACTGCAGAATTCAGGATTTTCATAAACAAGAATATTACCAGGTTCATCTGAAACAGTTTGACCTGGAATGTAAATAAATGATGGTCCTTTAAAATTAGCCGGCTTACGCCTGGATTCTAACATTTTCTGATTAAGATCCATCTTCTTCGCAAGTTCCTCAAGATTCGGTGGAAATTCGTCATAATAGTCATTCGCATAAATCAGCATTGATTTTCCGATACCAGATAAATTAGTCCCGGTTACCATCCGAAAAGCTATCTGACGAGTTCTTACCAAAGCGGGCATTAATATTCCTACACCTAAAGCAGCACCTGCAACGGCACCAAGGCTTGGCTCAATTCCAGCGCCTTTATAAATCGAATGTATGCCCTGCTCGTCAATGAATGAGTATTGTACAGAAGGAGTAACATCTTTGATAATATTTGTCAAATTCGGAAGAACCATAGGTAATGAAATTTTCGTCCGTTGTGTAATAAATACAGTCGCCATCGGCCAAATCTGCTGCAAAGCCCTCATTGCCTGAGTCATCTGAGCTTTAGAATCTACATAACTGAAACTTAGTATATTCGAAGGTAGATTCGCAGTTGCTTTCTGGAAAATTTCATTGTTTCGTATCGACTTTGCCCTTGCCGCCGGAGCCGCCTGGTCCGCCGCCGCAATACAAATAGCAGAACTGGAACCTATAACAACATTCTCGCCAACTATTGTCCATGTAGGCATTATCTGTGCTAATGCAAGAGGAACTATCGCAATAGTATTAAGCGTTCTTCCGTTCATTTCCTGCGAACTGACCTGTACCATATTATTGCTCATGGCAGTCGCTATTTTGCCGATAGCCGCGATAGAATCATTCCACAACTTAACGTCTTTCAATCCAATTACAGCAACAAAACCTCCCTGCATTGAAGTTATATCGACTGGCATTTGGTAAAAGAGCATTTTGCCGTTCAGGCTTGCAAGCAATCCATCGCGAATCTTAAACTGCATCTGTTCTTCCATTTTCGCAATACCCTGCTCGACTTCAGCAAAATCTTCACCGGCAGCAGTTTTAATCGCATTAAAAACTGTATCGTAAATCCCGGCTACATCAACATTCACCGCTGAAACAGTAACCGCGTTCGAATCGACCATATTAAATGTATCGAGGCTTACCGGTTTCATAGTTGCGAAAAGTCCTGTAAGCGGCTGAGAAACATTAATAAGCTCATCAGCAATAACTCCGGAACCACTAAAACCGATACGGCTCGTTACTGATTTCATTTTATCCAGGCCAAGCTTGCTCATAACAGTTTCAATAATCGCAATCTGCTCGTCTTCACCTTCCATATGTGCGATTGATTTTACAAGACTAAAGGCTTTTTCGAAATTGATATAAACCGCTAAAGCATCGTTTGTTATAGAAGACTTCTGGAAATAACTCGGCAATTGTCTCTCTGTTTTGCTATCCAGATACTTTGTCGCAAGACCATCGCCATCGTTTATCGCAAATACGAAGTAATTGCCAACCCAGCCCCAGTAAGCCGGCACATCTCCTGCGTCTTTGGGGCCATGAAAAGTGTTCGAGCCGATTTTTACATCGACAATCTCACCTTCATCAGCCATAGCCTCAAAGTTGCTGAGAATACCTGAGATTGCGTCCTTCTTCGTTCCGGCATCGATAATTGCAAAACCATAAACAGGAGGCCCGTCTTGTGTTTGTTTTTGAGCGGCACCAATAATTATTGGCCTGGAACCTACCAAACTGACAACACTTTGTGCCATCTTCAAATACGCAGGGGCTTCTGACATTACTGATTCGAACTGAGCATTCTGCATAAGGCTCTGTTCAACCTGCTGATAAAACGATTGTACACCCGGATCATTCCAGATACGTCCCAATATAGTTTTTTCGAAATCAGGCTTCAGGGCATCGCCGCCGCTGGTTTCAGCGAAAAACAACACATCATCCGGTAACATACTAACCATTTTCTGTGAGGCAGAATCCTGAGCATAAGCGACAGATATGACTGAAAAAAGGGCTGCGATAAACAAGGTTGCAAAAAACATGACTCTCTTGCGGCTATTCATTATAAGTTCCTTTCCAAAATTATAATCCTATCATCTCGTAAAATGCCTTATTTATAAGTATCTTAACTCCCAAAAGGGCCAAATCAAGCTATTTTTAATAAAAAGTGACAAAAAGAGAAAACGAATCGATATTAATAAGCATATATGATAAAATAGGAAATTTGAGCAAAGTCTCTCGTTTTACAGAAAATCTTCTTGAATTTTTAAATAAATAATGATAATATTAATACTATATTAAGAGATTGCAGGCTTTAAGACTTGTGTATTATGAGAAGAAAAATGGAAGGAGACACGTAATGAAAAAAGTGTTCTGTGCCATTCTTATGGTTGTGTTCACTGCTCCAACATGGGCAAGTATATCAATTACTGCTACAGATTTGGGTAGCGGTGTTGTCGCTATTGATTATAACGGAGTCGATTTAGCCAGGGCTTTCGCTTTGGACATAATAGTTGACACTGGAGTGATTACAGACATTAACGAGTATGCTATCGGGGAGGATAATTTCGGTTACGGTATTTTCCCTGCAAACTTCAGCAGATATATAACTGTTCTCGAAACAGGAGAAGTTGAAAACTGGTTTGATCCAAATTACACACCAGTGGCAGATGTAAACGACCCGGGTGCATTAGGCGGAATCGATACAAACGGCATCACAATTGAGATGGGCTCACTTTATGACGTAAACGCTCCCCTGCTATCTGGAAGACTTTGCACCGTAACCGTTAGCGAGTCATGCCTGCTCAGTGTTACAACAAACGCAATTCGCGGCAATGTAGTTCTCGAAGACGCGAACGAAGCAATAGTTGACCTCACTGGCGCAACAGACGTACAAGTTACAATAGGTGAAACTTACACCGGCGCAAATCCTGAACAATGGGTTGCGGTCGGACAACCTTTATGCTGGGTCGCAAGCATAAACCCAAGACAATGTCACGGCGACGCAGACGGAGTTTCACAAGGCAAAAATAACTACTGGGTCTCAACAAATGACCTTGAAATTCTCATCGGAGCATGGAACAAACCTCTGAGTTCTCTTACCGGAAACCAGATTTGTGCAGACTTCGACCATTTACCACAGGGCAAACAAAATTACAGAGTTTCAACAAACGACCTGGATATACTTATAGCCAACTGGAACCAGGCGAATGCTCCTGTAGCTGATTGTCCGTAACAATCTTACAAAGAAAATCGCAAAACTCATATGTTATAGAGCTGTGAGTTTGTGTCTTTTGATAAATGAGTTATCAAAAGCTGAAGAAAGGTGATTATGATGAAAAGATTATTGGCGTTAACACTGGCTCTCTGTTTTATTTCTTCAGCCAATGCCACTTATCTGCAAATAGACGGCTTATCTTCTGATACTTACAATCTTCTTGAAGGTTCAACTGTTACAATTTCAATTATAAGCGAAGACAATTCAAGCTGGTTAGGATACCTTATTGTTCCCGATGGCAAACCGGGCGTATTGAGCAATCCGACTATTTGGGATGCAGCCGGCAATTTAGGTTCAGCAATTCCATATACAGAAGTAGATTGGGGCACAGGATACGAATTAACCGCAGCAGCCAACATTGAAGGTGTTCCCGCGTTAGAAGCGGGACAACAATTCACATTCGATTTTTCAGGCGGCTTTGTCGGCCAGACCACTCAACTATTGTTATTTGCTGACCCGGAATATTCTATTCCTCTTGATGCGATTTCGATTACAATTGTCCCTGAACCCATAACCATCGCTCTGCTGGGATTAGGTGCAATATTATTACGCAGAATTAAATAAAATCATTTTCTGCTTTCAAATTTTCAATCTACACATAACTTCACGTCATTGAAAATTTATATAGGATTTTTATTTTATATAAGTTCATGATTTTTTCATTCTTTCACCACGCATAACAGAGCCATGAGCCATCTTTATCAAATAAATGCCTTGACAATTACTAATAATTCCTTATTAGTAATGAAATGAATGAAAACGAAAGAAGTTGGTGTTACGTCAATAAATAATAAGTTTACTGTAATACAGTAAAGTGAAAATACCAAAAGGTATTTTTTGAAAAATAATTTTATGACAAATATTAAGCGGGAGAAGAAAAATGAATGAAGAAAGCAAATGCCCGGTAACGGGAAAATCCAGTAAATCCATTTCCGGCGGTGGCACATCGAACCGTGACTGGTGGCCAAACCAGTTGAACCTTAAGATTCTTCATCAGCACTCGAACTTGAGCAATCCGATGGGCGAAGGATTCAACTATGCTGAGGAATTCAAGAAACTTGATTTACAGGCGGTAAAGAAAGACCTCTATAAGCTAATGACCGATTCACAGGACTGGTGGCCGGCAGATTATGGTCACTATGGGCCGCTTTTTATCCGGATGGCGTGGCACAGTGCAGGCACATACCGGATGGGCGACGGTCGCGGCGGCGCAGGGTCCGGCTCACAGCGTCTTGCACCGCTGAACAGTTGGCCGGATAACGTAAATCTTGATAAAGCACGACGGCTGCTCTGGCCCATCAAGCAGAAATATGGTAAAAAGATATCATGGGCCGACCTGATGATACTTGCTGGAAACTGTGCATTAGAATCGATGGGATTCAAAACCTTCGGTTTTGGTGGCGGGCGCGTGGACGTATGGGAACCTGAAGAGGACATTTATTGGGGTTCTGAGGCTCAGTGGCTTGGTGATAAACGTTATTCAGGTGACCGGGACCTCGAGAATCCTCTGGCCGCCGTGCAAATGGGTTTAATCTATGTGAACCCGGAAGGTCCTAACGGCAAGCCGGATCCGGTTGCTTCAGGCCGTGATGTTCGAGAAACTTTCGCACGCATGGCGATGAACGATGAAGAAACTGTCGCATTGGTCGCCGGCGGACACACCTTCGGTAAGTGCCACGGCGCTGGTCCTGCTACTCATGTAGGTCCGGAGCCCGAAGCAGCCCCTATCGAACAGATGGGTCTCGGTTGGAAAAGCAGCTTCGGCAGCGGCAAAGGCGGCGATACCATCGGTAGCGGCATCGAAGGTGCATGGAAGCCGAATCCGGTCAAATGGGACATGGGTTATCTGAAAGTGCTGTTCAAATATGAATGGGAACTCGTCAAGAGCCCGGCAGGCGCAAATCAGTGGTTAGCCAAAGACGTAGCCGAACAGGACATGATAGTTGATGCACATGACCCTTCGAAGAAGCACCGACCGATGATGACCACGGCGGACCTTTCGCTACGATTTGATCCCATCTATGAACCTATATCGCGGCAATACATGGAGAATCCCGAGGAGTTCGCGGACGCATTCGCCCGGGCATGGTTCAAACTGACACACCGCGACATGGGACCTCGCTCACGATATCTCGGCCAGGAGGTTCCTGCGGAGGAATTGATCTGGCAGGACCCGGTGCCCGCTGTTAATCATGAACTGATTGACGAGAAGGATATCACAAACCTAAAAGACAAAATTCTGGCCTCAGGACTGTCTATCTCCCAACTGGTTTCCACCGCATGGGCGTCAGCATCTACTTTCCGCGGCTCCGATAAACGCGGCGGTGCAAATGGTGCACGCATCCGTCTTGCGCCACAGAAGGATTGGGAAGTCAACCAGCCAGAGCAGCTAAAGGCTGTGTTGCAGATATTTGAAGGAATCCAAAAAGATTTCAACAGCGTGCAGTCAGGCGGAAAGAAAGTTTCGCTTGCCGATTTGATTGTTTTGGGAGGATGTGCAGGTATTGAGAAAGCTGCAAAGAATGCCGGTTACGATATAACAGTTCCTTTCACACCGGGACGCACGGATGCATCGCAGGAGCAAACAGAAATCGCGTCATTCAGTGTACTGGAACCAAAAGCAGATGGATTCCGCAACTACAAAAAAAACAAATATACAATCTCAGCAGAAGAAATGTTGATTGATCGCGCACAACTTCTGACATTGACCGCTCCTGAAATGACAGTTCTCATTGGCGGCATGCGCGTACTAAATGTCAATTTCAGACAGTCCCCGCATGGCGTCTTCACCAAACGACCAGAGATGCTCACCAATGATTTCTTTGTAAATCTGCTCGACATGAGTACGACATGGAAGGCAACATCGAAAGACAAAGACGTATTCGAGGGCCGTGATAGAGTAACGGGCGAACTCAAGTGGACCGGCACCCGTGTCGACCTCATCTTCGGTTCTAATTCCCAGCTCAGGGCTTTGGCAGAAGTTTATGGATGTGAGGAATCTCAGGAGAAGTTCCTGTACGATTTTGTGGCGGCGTGGAACAAAGTTATGAACCTTGATCGCTTCGACCTCACCTGATAACTATATTGGCTCTGTAGTAAAAATCTAACACATTGAAGAAAACAAATTCCACTTCAGTGAAATTGACGTTTTAGGCAGTACGCCAGTATATATACTAAAATATGATAATATACTGAATTTTCATAATAATCAGGAAAATTGAACATAAGTTGAAAATAATATTAACACTTTGATATTTTTTAGGTTTCTTGAATCTTTATTAGTTTATATTATGATTATTAAGTTGTGTTTCGTCGTATTATTTTGATACTGGTTTATTGTATGAAGATGTCATTAAAAAACAAATTAATTATAAGTTTCCTGACTGTAATAATAATATGCGGTTTGGTAGTTACGATAATAGCTGTCCGGCTAATTGAAAAAGGTGTAATTCAACAGGCCCAGGATAAGGTTAAGCACGACCTAAACTCCGCACGATTAATATACGAGCGGGAAATCACACTAACAGAAGATATAGTTCGCTTTACCGCGTTAAGATTCTTTATTAAAGACGCAATATCGAATAATGATATCGAATTATTAAAAAGCGAACTGGAAGCAATAAGAAAAGCTGAATCTCTGGATATTTTAACTTTAACCGATAATGAAGGCCGCGTGGTTATAAGAACAAGAAATCCTTCTGTTTCTGGTGATAGCCAGGCCGATGATATTATTGTTTCTAAAGCACTTTCCCAAAAAGAGTCTGTCGCCGGTACAGAAATAATGTCCAGAGAAGAATTATTAAAAGAAAACGAAGATTTGGCTCGTCAGTCGCAGATTAAGATTATTCATACCCCCATGGCCAGCGGCAATGACAGAATCGAGGAAACATCCGGTATGATTATAAAAGCCGCTGTTCCAATTTTTAATAACGATGGAAAAATCGCAGGAATCTTATATGGCGGAAAATTGATTAACAGAAATTATGATATTGTTGATAAAACAAAAGAAGTTGTTTACAAAGATACTAAATATAAAGGCAAGGATATCGGCACGGCTACAATCTTTCAGGGTGGGCTGCGAATTTCAACAAATGTATTAGACAATAATGGAAAACGTGCGATTGGAACACTCCTTTCCGATGAGGTTTACAAACAGGTATTGGAACAAGGGAAATCCTGGGGCAATCGAGCATTTGTTGTAAACGACTGGTATATTACCGCTTATGAACCTATTCGGGATGTTCAGGATAACATAATCGGAGTGCTGTATGTAGGTGTACTGGAAGAAAAATTTATCGATATGCGAAACCACACGATTTTTATATTTCTTTCGATAATGTTAGTTAGTATGGTTATCGTGTTTGGTATTTCCAGTTTACTTGCTCGAAACATTTTAAAACCTGTACAAAATTTAATTTACGCTTCTAGTCTCTGGGCAAAAGGGAAGCTTGATTACAGAGCCCAAACATCAGGTTCAGATGAAATATCAAAACTCTGCGAAACATTTAACGAAATGGCATCTTCGCTTAAAGAAAGGGATGACAAGCTAAAGGAATATACTAATGAACAGATAATGAAATCTGAAAGACTCTCGACTCTCGGCAGACTCGCCGCGGGAGTCGCTCACGAAATAAATAATCCTCTTGGAGGTGTTTTAATGTACACTCATCTTGCATTGGAGGATATGGAAGAGAAAGAGGTTTTGCGCAAAAATCTTGAAAAAACAATCACTGAAGCAACAAGATGCAAGGATGTTGTAAAAGGATTGTTTGATTTTGCTCATCAGACCGAGCCAAAAGTTGAGCTTGCGAATATCAATGATATTCTGGAACGAACCCTGTTGGTCATAAAAAATCAGGTATTATTTAGAAATATCCTTATCAAAAAAGATTTGCATTCTTCCCTGCCAAAACTCTCGGTCGATATAGGACAAATGCAGCAGGTCTTCACAAATATAATTCTTAATGCAGCCGATGCAATGAATGGCCATGGCGAATTAACTGTTAAAACCAGTAAAACTCCGGACAATGAATATATCGAAATAGAAATCGCCGACACAGGCCATGGAATCAAGCCGGAGAATATCGACAAAATATTTGAGCCTTTTTTCACAACGAAGGAAGTTGGCAGTGGAACTGGACTCGGACTTGCTGTAAGCTACGGAATTATAACAAATCACCATGGAACAATAGAAATTCAAAGTGAATATGGTCATGGAGCATTATTTATAATAAAGCTGCCAATAAGCCAAAAGGAGAAATAATTGTCAAGACAAGCAAA
>JAFGPS010000201.1 GCA_016936075.1 Sedimentisphaerales bacterium
ATGACCCGGATTTCCAGTATTAAAGGTTCGCCAATCTTTATTTCCGAAGAATAAGCCTTGATTTCTAATTTTGGTTCATTTGTATCTGGTGCAGCTATACAAACACTGAAAAATATAAGTAAAATTATCAAAAACAAATATTTTTTCTGAATTATCATTTATTATTTCCCTTCTTCTGTTTCTTTTTCCTCGAAAATAAAATAAGGCCAGCAATAGCTATAACTGCAACAGCCGCTCCAGCTATTGGTAATGCAACGCCAAGTGGTTTCTGCTCTTGAGGTTGAGTTGCCTCTGCAATGAATAAATCAGGATGGTTATCTATAAATTCTTGTGAATCTTTTTTATCTCTCAAAGCCTTCTTACCGTAGTTTCCCTGTGGATATTTTGCAGCAAGCTCATCATAAATTGAAAATGCTTTTGTAGCATTACCGTCGAAGAGTTCGAATGTTGCAAGATTATATATTGCAGTTTCTCGAATTGGGATTTCATCAGGTAATCCATATGCTATGGAAAGATATTTTTTTGCAGATTCAATCAGTGGATCCTTTATTTTTCCTTTTCTATATTGCTCTATAAATGTCCTAGTCTCAGAATATTTGTATTCAAAGCTTTTAGTATTCTCAATTCCCAATCTTGCTGCGGCTATTTTTGCGAATAGAGTATCCGGACATTTCTTAATAATATTTTCCAAAAATGAGAATACTTTTGAACTATATTCCGGCTTATTTTTTAAAAGTTCCCTGTTTCCCATTAGGAAATCGCAATAATTGGGATCTGGTAAAATGCAATCATTTGGCAACGATTTAGAAGCTACATTTATCTCTATTGTATTTGATAAAACTACTTTGTTAGTGTATTCATATGAAAAACCAGAAATTTTGTATTTGCCAGGTTTGTCAAAAATCACCCCTTTTTTATAAGGATTATATAAAGCTAAAAAATATGCTCCATATTCCAGGCCATCTTTGTCTTGTACATATAGCGATTCAGGTATATGGCCCTTCAAATGAAGCGGGTACCATTTTATACTTTCTTCGTTGCCTGGGATAAGACTGAAATCTGCATCAGGATGCTCCGCCAGGAGCGTATCTATCCATTTTTTATCTTCATCCTTAAACTCAATTAATATGTCACAACGATGACCAAACGAGGGATAAACAGATTCTTCATCAGGATCCTTTTGCTGTTCTTTAAATCTGCATGTTAGCAAAACAAACAGAGGTTCTCCTATACGGATTGTTTTTTGAGGACTGCTAACTTCTACTGATACTGGAATGCTACCCTGTGCAAAATCAATACAAAACGACAGATCAAATATAATGCATACAATCAAGATGACAATTATAATATTCCTTTTCAATTTTCTCACGAAATTTAAAGGGATTAAGTCCATTTTTAGGTCTCCTTTTGCCTTTTCCAAGACCTGTGCCCTCTGTGACTCAAAATATTTGGCGCAGTTATATCCATAGTACTTCCTGATACATCTCTTTTTGCGAGGTTAGCGAGTAATAGCAGAATAATACTATTGTGGATAATATAAGGCAAGGGATTTTTAGCGTGGAGCGTAGAGCGGATAGTTAAAAATGACGCTTTTTATGGTATATTGCACCCTATAGCCGCTATTTTGCCCGAATAATCTGGCTTGACATCGTCAGGAAAACTCCCTATAATAGTCTGAAATAGCTTGCTCGCAGAAATCGCCTGTGGGCACTGGAGAAACGAGGCTTTTTGAGGAAAGGATATATCATGCGTATCAAGTTTTCTATCATATCAACTATCGCAATTATTTTACTAAGTTCCAGCGCGGGACTATCGCAAACGGTCACAACATCACTCTTCGACACAACTAATAGCGGCAAAGATGTGATGGTTTACACCATGACAAACGCAAATGGCCTGCAGGCGAAAGTGATTCAATATGGAGGTACCCTTATTTCATTGGAAGTGCCTGACCGCGACGGTATATTAGCCAACATTGTCAAAGGCTACAATAATGTAAGCTCATACGTGAGTAATCCGTGGACCGGCAATATCATTGGACGCTACGCCAACCGCATTGCCAATGCCAAATTTACACTGGACGGAGTAGAGTATATCCTTACGAAAAACTCTGGCGCCCACCAGCTTCACGGCGGCAGTACATTTGGTTTTAATAATGTTATCTGGAATGGTTATCCCTACCAGAGCGATACAGAGGCGGGAGTTAAATTGACTCATATGAGTCTCGACGGTGAAGAGGGGTATCCCGGCAATCTCACATGTACTGTGACATATGCTCTGACCAACGATAACGAACTGCGAATCGTGTATAAAGCCACAACTGATGAATCGACAGTTGTCAACTTTACAAATCATAGCTACTTCAACCTCGCTGGCTATAACAACGGCAATATTCTCAGCCACGAAGTAATGATTAATGCTAACTGGTACACCTATGCGGGCTCGGATAAAATTCCGACAGGTCAAATCAACAGTGTTGTAGGATCAGCGGGCCTGGATTTCAGAACATCAAAGATAATCAGCAATAATATGAATTACCTGCCTCGCGGCGAGACTCAGTATGATCACAACTTCGTCCTGAACCTTGTACCCGACTCGATATTCCTCGCGGCCAGCGCCTACGATCCATCGAGCGGCCGGGTAATGGATTGTTACACGGACCAGCCGGGCTTGCAGTTTTACACAAGCGATAATTCGGCCTTCTGCTTAGAGACACAGCATTTTCCAGATTCGCCGAACAAGCCGCACTTTCCTTCAACTGTACTGCGTCCCGGTGAAGTGTTCGAAAGCACAACAATCTATCAATTCTCAACGAAATAGCAGGAATCTTTGGCAAATTATCTATTAAAATTAAATAAGAAAAAATAAAAGCTTGATCCATATAGGATAAAATAGATTTTTTTGAATTTGAGAAATCGGCATAATGAAAAAGGGAGTAATTTCTTATGAATGAACGTATCAAATCAAGAAGTATCGCGACAATATTTTTGTACATAGCAATTTTCACGGCGATTGTTTTTTCATTTGGATGTTCGTCATTTGTCAAAGCTATCGCCAGAGAAGGCATGGATGACGGTAAACACGCTAAGATAAAAAATCAATCCTTCTCAAGACATTTTAAAGATGCAGTATTGGAAGATATGTCTGGCATACAACCTGTAATCGATAAAAGTAAAAATTAATGCGCATTAGATGCTCATATTTGTGAGGGAGAATAAATATGACTTCTATAGGTCTGCTCGCAAGTGATTTTTTCTCTGCATAATATAAATCCCTTTACATAGAAGTATTTCCGTCTTTATTCTGTAACTTTTTTGGATTATAGTGCCTTTTAAATAATGATTGTAACTATATCGTTTGATGGGTTATATTGTGTGAAAGTTTATGAAGGATATTGAAAGGGTAAATTTTTATGAGAACTATTCAAAAGAATTTCAAAGCAGTTGTTTTATGCACAGGTTTTGTCGTTGTAATATGTCTTGCGTTTGTTTTGGCGAAACCGGGCTATGCCGGAGTAAATAATGGGAATGCAGCGAATATTGACTTGGGAAGGATATTGCAAGCTCAATGGCTATCACAGTATGAAGGCAAAAGAATTAGGGTCACTTTCGCTGAAGCTCCGACACATATTGCAAACGATTTGAAAAAGACTACATATATTGACCTGATAAATGCAGGACCGACAGGGATTGTAGTTGGTATAAAGCCCCAGCGGACAATTTTCTTTCCATATACACAGATAATGTCCATTGAACCGGTTTACAATACCAGATGAAAAAAAGCCAACGGTCGGATTCGGACCGACAACCCCTGGTTTACAAAACCAGAGCTCTACCGTTGAGCTACGTTGGCGTTTTTATTTCCTAATCAACTGATATTGATAAGGAATTAAACTGATAACTATATATAGAATCGGAAAAAATTGCAAGCGAATTGATTAGAAATTCCATTTTTTCATTAATAAAAGCGTTTTAAAATTGACTTAAGGTATCTGTACTGCTATAATTAACAAAGAGTTTGGGGTATTTATGATATGGTGAATAAATAAACACCGGCTGAAATAGTAAGTATGGACTTGGCTATTTTTTATAAGCAGACCCCGGCCTGAAAGGGCATTTTACCCTGCTAATAACAGCCGGATAACAGGATTATATATAAGGAACAAGTGATGGAAAGTCTTTTAACTTGTGTGCGTAAAGTAATTCTGGTGATTTTCTTAGGTGTATTGTTTCTGATGCCTTTGGGCTGTTCAATGAGCCAATTGGGCGAATCATCGGCTGAAGGCAATAGAAGGCATAAACGCGTTATCCGCCTGTATCAGCCCGAGTTGGTAACTGATATTGATCAGTTTCTGTTTCTGGATAAACCGAACAGTCTCACCGAAAGAAGAATCCCCTGATAAATTTTTCGTAACTGAAGGTGGACGAGATTTAGAACAGAAAAGGGATTGTATTTGTGGAAACACTCGTCGATTATTTCAGCCGAGTATCGACATATGGCTGGTGGCGTGTCGCTTTCGAATTAATTTTTATAGGACTTGTTGTCTATTGGGCGGTTGATTTTCTTGAAGGCACACGCGGCGAAAGGTTATTTCGCGGCATATTATTTATTCTCATCGTTGGTTTTCTTATCCTTAAATTAGTTGTAGATACTTTAAAATTGGACAGACTCCAGCTAATTTACAAGGATTTCCTGCTTGGTATTTTAGTTATAACTGTAGCAGCATTTCAGCCGGAATTTAGAAGAGCTATCCTTCGGATAGGGCAAAGACCTTTTTGGATACATACCCCTCATCATCTTTCAATGGCTGCCGAAGAGCTTATCAATGCATTAAAAAGCCTTTCAGAAGCCAGAATTGGAGCAATTATTGTTATTGAAAGACAGGTTGCATTAGGAGAATTTATTGAAACGGGAGTTCGTATAGATTCCACGATAACCGCTGAATTGCTTAAAACTATCTTTTATCCAGGCAGCGCTCTTCATGATATGGCGGTAGTAATACGAGGTGATCGAATAGTTGCCGCAAGAGTACAGTTACCCCTTGCAGAAGCGTCTTTTGTAAGCGGGCAAAGCCTTGGTTCCAGGCATCGCGCGGCGATGGGTATAACAAGCGGCTCAGATGCTTCATGCCTGGTTGTTAGCGAAGAGACGGGAATTATTTCTTTAGCTGAAAACGGCCAACTCACTCGAAAAGTTGATCTGGCAAAGATGCAAAAATATTTATCTACTATTGTTTCATAAAACGAGTAGAGCTGTATCGCATGGTGGATTACGATGGTAAAGAAAATTAAATATAGTAAATTAGCTATAGTAATATTTTTAACAGTATTGATATGGTTCTGGGCTGATCGTGCTCTTGAGGAAGAATACCCCATTCGAACTGCCACTATCGTAGTCGGAAGAACAAAGCCTGAATTGTGGGTTAGTTTTCCCGAAAGTGCTATTATAGATATTAATGAAATTAAGCTAAGTGGTCCTGCGTCAGTTATCGATGAACTGAAACAAACGATAAATAACGAACCCGAAAAACTTAAGTTTATTCTTTATCCGGAACAATTTGGTATTGATAAAGCTGGAGAATACTCGATAAATGTCAGGGAGATAATAGAAAGCAGTTGGATAAAAAAATCAGGCCTTTTAATAAAAGAATGTGATCCTTCTAAAATACAGGTAAAAGCTGTTAATCTTGTTAAAAAAAATATAGAAGTACAATGCTATGATAAGAATCTGCTTCCTATCAGTCTTGAAACTCCTCAATCAGTAAGTATGTTTGTACCTGCTGACAGGCGACTTTTTGCGAGTGTCATTCTTTCTGATGAAGAGAGAGCCATGGCAATACAGCAGCCGATAAGAAAAAAACCTACTATCACACTTTCTAAAGATGAAATAAGAGAAGCCGAATCGTTTGTTGAAATAAAATTACCGCCGCAGGAAAACATTCTGAAACCCTATAGTATTAATAATGCAACATTTGGATATGTTGTAAGTGATAATCTTTTGAATGGACAGTATATTTATAAAGTAACAGAGGAAAGTTTGCGGGAAATCGTGAATATACAAATTCTTGCCACGCCGAATGCTAAAGATGCCTATGAAGCTCAGGATTATCAGGTAACGTTGAAAATACTGGATGGAGATATCGAGAAAACCAGAATTAACAAATCTGTTAGAAGAGAGGTTTCTTACCTGTTGCCGGAAGAATTTGTCAGGGCAGATGAAATAAAATTGACTAATAGTAAGGTAGAAGCAATATTTACAGTGACACCCGTTGAGACTAATGAGAATTCTCAGTAGCTTTCTTTGAGCCGAAAACTATTACTGCCTCAACTATCATCCAGAGAGCGAGAACTGAAATACCTGCGCCGATAATTACAAGCAGCCAGTTCTCTTGACTGATATAATCCATTTCGTTTCTCACCATAGCCCAGCTTGTTATTACCAGCATAATCAAACATGGTATCGCGGTGAAAAGATATTTAAGGCCTCCTTTTTTCCTCAGGTATAAAGTTATCACAAGCAAAGCCAGTGACGCAAGAAGCTGATTTGCGCTTCCGAACAACGGCCATAGCTTCATTGCGCCGGTACCATCTGCGCCTGTTGCAAAAGCAAGTCCGGCCGCGGTCAATACCGCAAAACTTGTCGCTACCCATCGATTTCCAAGAAACGGAATCTTGAAATCAGTTGCAAGTTCGCTTACTACATATCTTTGAATACGTGTCGATGTATCGAGAGTTGTACCTGCGAAAGAAGCGATAAATACTCCCATCAACGTGATACCAACACTCTTCGGAATTCCGATAGTTTCCATCATATTAGCCGCGCCGATAACTACAGGAGCGATTTTACTCGTTAATCCCTGGGAGCCCATCCAGGCCCTGTATTGATATTGCCATGCATCTAAACCTGTCAACGTAGTGTCATCAGATATTTGTAGTGCCATTCCAATTCCTGCACCGACACAGACAAGAACCAGTACCGCAAGAAAACCTTCCAGAAGCATTGAGCCGTAACCAACGAATAATGAATCTGTTTCTTTAGCGACCTGCTTGGAACTTGTTCCTGAAGCGACAAGAGAATGGAATCCGCTGATAGCACCGCAGGCGATTACTACAAAAAGAAACGGCCATATTGGTGGAACATCTGATGGCAGATTTGTATTTATCGCCGGAGCAACAAGAGGCAGATTGCCGGAAAATGCAGCTACAACCGCTCCTGCCATTAGAAGCCCCATCGCTATGAAAAGCTGCCATGCATTAATATAATCCCTCGGCTGAAGCAATACCGTCACCGGCATTGTCGAAGCTATCCACGCGTAAATCAATAAAATAATTACCCATATGCCGGTCGCAGGTATCCCTGCAATCGGTCCTAAGGTAACAGGAAATCTACTGCCTATTGCGATACATAAATACATTGCAATTACAGCGACAATCGTAGATATGGTGACATTTGCTGTTTTTTTATAGACCGCGAATCCCAAACCAATTGCGATAGGAATCTGGAGCCATACAGGGACAACCGCGGTTGGAAATCTTGTAAACACGGCGGCTATTACTACGCCGAATATTGCTATTACAATCAAAAGAGCCAGAAAGACAACACAGAAAAAAATCAAACGAACTCTCATATTAATGTATTTCGCCGCAACTTCGGATATGCTTTTACCATCGTTGCGAAGGGAAACTACCATCGCGCCAAAATCATGAACCGCCCCCATAAATATAGCTCCGAGAAATAACCATAATATTGCAGGGAGCCATCCCCAGATGATACCGATAGCAGGTCCCACAATCGGGCCGGTACCGGCTATCGAGGTATAATGATGGCCGAAGATTATTCCTTTGCGTGTCGGTACGAAATCAATACCATCCTGAAAAGCAACCGACGGAACAGTAACATCCTTATCGAGTTTGAATATTTTTTTTGCGAGGAATCTACCGTAAGTGTGGTAAGCAACTAAATAACCTCCCCCGCAAATCAATATAAGTAACAGCGTGTCCATTTTCGAACCTCATTACAAATATTAGTAAAAAATTAAAACACTATGATCTTCTATGTGCACGGGCAATAAGCCGTATCGGAACTTCATCTATTGGTAATAATGATCTTAATCTACTTACAATCATTTTTCTAAAATTGTCTTCGAACAACTCCGGTTTGTTCACAAACATAAGTAATGTGATTGGATTAGTTGCAATCTGCGCTGTGTAGTAGAATTTCGGCTTACCTTTTTTAGCCCTGATATTTCCGCCTCTTTCCTCTTTGATTATATCAAAGGCTTTGTTAAGTTTAGGCGTTGGTATCTGGGTTGTTGCTTGTTTGTATAATTCCGCGGCAAGGTCAAGAACGCTTTGGATATTTTTCGATTCAGTAGCAGTTGTAAAAGCTATCGGCGCAAATTTCAGACCGGGTAAAAGTTTAGTCAAATATTCCTGGTAATCCTCTGTCAAAGATGTATCTTTCGCAAGATCCCATTTATTAATGACCAGTATGCAGGTTTTATATTCTTCCTCGATTAGTTTCGCCAGTTTCTTATCTACTTGAGAAATCGGTACAGTAGCATCAATCATAAACAATACGACATCAGCCCGGCCAATAGTTCGCTTTACCCTGACGTAGCTATAGAATTCGATACTGTTTTCCATTTTGCCGATTTTTCTTACACCAGCAGTATCGATAACAGTAATAATTTGGCCGTCCTTTTCTAGCCGGACATCTACAGAATCTCTCGTTGTGCCCGGAATCTCGCTTACAATTACTCGTTCGGAGCCTGCCATAGCATTTACGATTGAGCTTTTGCCTGCGTTGCGTTTTCCAACAACCGCAATTTTCATTATAGATTCCTGTGGCTTGTCTGTATCGACAGATTCAAGTTTCTCGAATATCATATCGAGCAGAACCGCTTTATTGAGATTTTCCGTCGCGGAAATGCAAAGGAACTCACCGAAACCGAGCTTATTAAATTCCGCTGCGGCCGGGAACATTTTCGCTGAATCGGCTTTATTTGCCACTCCTATTACTTCGAGATCATGTTTTCGCAAGAGCTGTGCGATAGTTATATCAAGAGGTACCAGGCCGTCCCGAATATCGACCATAAAAATTACGAGATCGGCCGAGCCGATAGCATGGAATATCTGTCTTTCAATGTGATTACTCAGCTCGTCGCTATCGACAATTCCGTAGCCGCCGGTATCGATAAGCTCGAAATACTTATCTTCTCTCTTAATAAACGTGCTTATACGATCCCTTGTAACGCCCGCGGTTGGTTCGACGATACTTATCATCTCGCCCGCCAGTGCGTTAAGAAGACTACTTTTGCCAACATTTGGTCGGCCAATTATTGCTACTACTGGTAACGCCATAAAGGTACTACTCTTTCATATATCTTATAAAAACCTGTATTATACCAGAAATGTGAAGAAAAAGGAAATCCCATGAATATTTTTTGGAAATTGGCGGCTTATTGTGTGATTTTCCTGACCCAGAACAGATTATTCTCGAAATCGAGGACGATAGCCGTATTTTTGAAACAATCCATCCCAAACATGAAAAAGTCCGGGCCGAACCTGTTATCGTTACTAAAAACGTCTATAGTTTCGTTTTCGAAAGTCATATCGCACATATTTAGCTTGTCTATAGTTACCTCTTGAGCATCAACATATCCTGAAAGAAGCCCGACACTGCTATTTTTTTCTTTTACTTTTGTCAATTTTTTTGAGTACTGTTCCCATATTTTTTCAGTCATTATCAGGCAGCAGTCATATCCGGAATCGAAAGCTATTTCTGTATTTTCGCCAGCGATTGGAATATTAACCATCAAATTAGGAATTGTTCTTGAGTTATCAATTCGCATATTATATTGATTCCATGTTTCGTTCGGATCGGGACTGAAACTCACCATAGAGAATTCTAATTCATCGCCAACGTTATCAATAAGAATGTATTTAAACAGGCTCATAATTCTTAAACCTAAACCGATTTTTTTCTGTTTGTGTATCGTCAGCCCCAATATTTTTTTCTCGTAATGGCCAGGCCTGTAATAACTCTCCGGATTTTCTATCGCAATGTCACCGAATTGAATTTTGTCTATATGGCAAAATCCGGAAAATGAAGAATCAATATTTGTAATAGGATAAAGTTCAAGGTTATTATCTGTTACTACAAGGTCATTAACCAGTAAACTTCCCTGAAAGCCTGTGTCGATAATTAATGGATATTCGTTATCATTGATTTTTGCGTTGACATATATATATTTCCATCGAGGTTTATTCATCCGGCATTTCATTTGTTTCATTGTTATTTTGGTATCCTTCCATCTGCCATAAATACGATTAGATTCTTTTACTACGCTAAAATAAGGATTATTCGCATCCAGGATTTTTATACCGGGTTTTGATTCCAGGTCAGGAGTAAGAACGAATAACCATTTGTTTGTGAGTTTAGAGGCAAAGATGAGAATCCAGATTAATAAAATGAATACCCATGAGAAAATCTTTAGATATTTCTTTTTCTTCACAAAAAACCTCGATAGCAATTATTATATTAAAATATATCTATACTATAGACGTAATGATTGTATTTTTGTTACATTGAAATTTTCATTCAACTAAGAATTTTCCTCATCGTATTGAAAAACCTGTTCTATTGGTACTCCGAAAGTATTTGCTATTTTGAAAGCGAGCGGCAGGGAAGGTGCATATCTGCCCGATTCGGTCGCGATAATAGTCTGGCGCGTTACACCGACTTTATCAGCAAGGTCCTGTTGAGTCATCTGGCTGTGTTCGAATCGCAGTTTACGAATATTATTGGTAAGGTACTCACTACCCATTTTGCTGCTCCTTTACGCACCAGATTTGAACAATTGAAAATGAAACTAATTGAGAAATGAAAAGACCTGATACTGAAAGGAGAAACGGTAAATAGACTGGGATTTTATCTCTGGCACTGGAAAAGAAAAATATACCCTGAGAAGTGAAAACCATAAAAAAGATAAAAACATAACTTGAGTACGTAAAAGCTGTATGAGCAATCAATTTTTCTCTTTCATCGAGCAGGTTTTCTTTTGGAAGAATACGAATAGCAACAATCACTCCGGCTGTTAAACCTACCAGAAAAGATAACGTACTCCCTAAAACATCTACCTCCATATTAACGTGAACCGCGAAAGATAGAAATATTACAGTAAATAATAAAGCACCTGCCATACATCCAAGATTAATCCATGCTCTTTTTTGTAATTTGTTCATGATTTTTCTCCTTTACCTCCCCTTGCGTATTGAATAAGTATCGCGACGGAATAAATGATAAGAATAACAGAAAACAATAATAAAGTTACCAGCGGCAGAGACCATACTGGAACGTAGCCGTCTTTACCGACAAATAATGATGGAGCGGCACTTGCTAATAAAAATATTGGTATAGCTGAAAAGAAAGCGACCA
>JAFGPS010000202.1 GCA_016936075.1 Sedimentisphaerales bacterium
ACAACCTGAAAATGCTGTCAGTGCATCAGTATCTGCCTCGCTTAGTGCAAGTGGTTCAGTCAGTGCCAGTATTTCCGCTTCGCCTTCGCAGTCAATATCAGCCTCGGTCTCGGCTTCGCCTTCTATTAGCGCCTCAATCTCTGCTTCTCCGAGCCAGTCGGAAAGTATTTCGGCCTCGATTTCAGCGTCCGTATCGGCCTCGCCGTCGATTTCAGCAAGCCTTTCGGCCTCGGTTTCACCCAGTATTTCGGCCAGTATTTCGCCGTCGATTTCCGCCAGCTTGTCCGCCTCGGTCTCGGCTTCAATCTCTGCCTCGGTTAGCCCGAGCGTTTCAGCCTCATTGTCCGCCAGTTTATCGGCGTCGGTCAGCGCCTCAGTATCAGCTTCAGAATCTATTTCAGCTTCGATTTCAGCCTCGATTTCTTCGTCAGCAAGTATATCTGCTTCACTTTCCGCTTCTTTGTCGGTTTCAGTTTCATCTTCTCCGAGCATATCGGCAAGTCCGTCTGTCTCGGCCAGTATCTCGACAAGCATATCCGCTTCACCGTCACCCGGCGCTGCGGTCAATTCGGACGACTGGGGAGTATATGTATCGGGGGGAACGGTTCAACAGGTGGAAAACGTATTTACAGGATTAGGCCATCTGGAAGGCGAGGAAGTTGCTATTCAGGGAACGACTGTTGACGATGTTACCAGGGAGTATCCGAGAGAAACAGTATCCGGCGCTCAGGTTACTACAATGGTACTCTCTCCGCACGCCCATAATTTCGTTCGCAAGACCGTTATCGGCCTGCCTTACAGGAGTACGCTGGAGCCTATGAGACTTGACGCCACAACTGATATAGAAACGACCAAAGGATTAAAGGCGAGGATACCGGAAGTAGTTGTGAGTTTTCTCAATACTCTCGGTGCGCAATATGGCAAGGATACGGATAATCTTAAAAACTTTACAGGCAAAGGAAATGAATTTGGAACTTCTCTTTATACCGGAGATTTGACCGCAAATCTCAATGCCGGTTATGGCGAAGAAGACCATTTCGTCGTATCGACCGATGCGCCCTTGCCCTGTACGATAAGAGCGATTATACCAAAAAAGGAGATTACAGATTAATTTCAGGGAAATGACAAAAGAGGATTACGAATACTTAAAAGACCATTCGGCTTCGAGAGGTATCTTTAAAAATACTCCCGAAAAAGTCGATTATAGTTATTCTCTGGAACACGAAGGAACATTGCTTGGTTCGGGTGGATTTCAATTAATAAATACTACTACTGCATGGTGCTGGCTTGACTTGACTATACATGCGAAGAATTATATGACTGAAGTTTACAGGTTAATAAAAGAATGGATTGAAATATTCGTAAAAGATAAAGAAGTAAAAAGGCTTCAGGCTTATGTCGATCCTGAATTTCCCGAAGCCATAAAAACCGTGGAACATCTGGGTTTTAAATATGAGTGTGATATGGAATTATTTTACGGCGACAGGAATGCTTATCTTTATAAGAGGTTAATATAATGGCTCAATTATTATTAGCAGGCGCGGGTATGAAGGCCACCGGCGAAATTATGGCTGGTCGTGCAGCGGAAAAAGAAGGTCTTACGGCTTATAAGATAGGTTTGTATAATCAGCAGGTAAAGGAGCGCGAAGCACGGGCAATCGAACAAAAGACAAGACTTGATTCCTTCAGGCAGGCCAAATTTTCACGACAGAAGATGGGCGCTTTGCGAACTCAGATAGCAGCTTCCGGCGCTGAAATGGGAACAGGTGCAGCCGAAGCTCTTGAAAATGAGCAGTTCGCGGAACTTGAACTTGAGAATATGCTTATAGGCTACGAAGGTTCTCAGCAGGCGGCACGGGCAAGACAGCAAGGCCAAATATATGTAACAGAAGGAATAATGGCCAAGAAAAGAGGAAGAATGGCGCGCAAATTGTCTTATTTGCAGGCAGGGAGTACATTATTATCAGGCTTTGCGGCGGCATCAAGTCCAGGTAGTAGTACTGGTCCATTCGGCGGATATTCTTCATCATTGTAAGGTGTAAAAATGGCTTTTGAGATATACAGAACAAGGCAAACTATTTCCGGCCAGCAACCTAATGTTATAGCTGATTATAATATCAGTACGGGCGGTCGTGAGATGGGTCGTGCGATAAGCGAAGCAGGCAGTGTTTTAATGTCTCTGGGCGATAAATGGGATTTGCAAATTGCAGATACCCAATTCACCAGAGCCAAGGCGCAGGCAAGAGAGGAATATAACAGATACCTTATTTCACGTGACAGTATCGAACCTGATGATATCGGAAAGAGTCACGAAGAATTTATCGAAAATTTGCAGCAATTTACGCCAAAAAACAAGAGAGGCGCATCTGCTTTTGGTAATTGGCTTACTTCGATAAAACCGTATTGGAACGAAAATAAAAACGAATATCTCAAAGCCAGAATAACCGATGACTACAGAGCGACAGGATATGGAGAAAGACAAAAATACATAGAGACCGGCGCCGGCAGTGAATATTTTATTCATCTCGAAAAAGGGGTTAAACTCGGCGCATATTCCAGAGAAGAGGCAGCTAAATACAAACAATATGCTATCGACGACAGGATGCGATACGCCAAAATTCAACAGGCTGAACAGGAAGAAAAAGCAAAACAGCAGCTTGAATTACAAAGAGAAACAGATAGAGATAAAATAACCGATTTAATGCGTGAGCATAAATATACCGAAGCGCTTTCTGCGATAGAGGCCGGTAGTATTGACGAACAGGAACAATTTACATGGTCTGAAAGAATAAGGTCGGCAGTGGAAAGATACAAAAAAGGCGAAGAAATAATTACTGATTATTCCAAAAAACAAGATTTACTTGATTACATTGCTTTAATTCCTGAAAACAAAGCGAACAAGCAAGAAGCTATCTCTATGGCCAATGAAGGTCGTTATGGTAAAATACCATATTATGATGACAAAACTTATGATGAAATCCGTGATGCTGTCAGGTCTGCCGTTAAAGATGAAATTCCTTACAGTAAATCACACATAGAAGATGTTATCGGTGCATTGGTAACTGGTTCTCCAGTCAGTATGTTCGGGTTCCCGTTAAAGTCCATACGTACTCGTCAAGATGCTATGGAATACGCCACAAATGAACTTGGTCGTTTCGCTACTCGCATACCTGAAGTATTGAATACTATAAATGCTATTTATTCGCCGGAAGGAAGAAAAGAACTGCCCGAAGGAGTTAGTGTTAATCCGACTCAGGCAGAAACTAAGGGTACGTCGGCATTTGATTTCGATGGTAAGCAGATAGGATATTATAATCCTGATGGAAGTATTACCTTAAATATGGATGGTGCATATCGATTGTGGGAAGCAGCCGGTAGAAATGCAGAACGCGCACGCGAAATCGTAAAAGAAAATCGGTACGTAATACCATTTCAGGTGGAACTGCGATTAAAAAATGAACCACAGAAAGAGTCTAATTTAAAAAAGTAGTATAGAATGCAACAGGATATATTTGATATATTAAGTCAACAGCAAAAAGAAAAGGATGTGTTCGATTATTTTGCTGAGCATCTAAAGGACCCGTCCGAGCCTCCGTTGTTTGAGCGACCTAAAGAGCCTGTAATCGAAGCGATTGGAAAGACAACCGAAAAAGTTGCTGAAAAAGGATTCAGCCTGTTCAAAAAGGGGACATGGGCTGGGTTGGGTATAATAGCCTGGCCGTTCGAGAGAATTGAATATACTATCGCAACTCCTTTAACAAAAACTCTTGAAGAAAGGAAAAAGTCTTTAGCCGAAAAGGGAATAGATAATGGTTTTGGTATATTTGCGCCGAGAATACTGCCCAAAGAAGATATTATAAGAGAAAATATGGCCGTACTCAAAAGTCTCGGCCCTGTGGCAAAAAGTCTGATTCCTGGAAGAAAAGCACCGGAAGATGTAAGAACTTTCAATGATTTTTTCGGAAGTTATTATGAAGGATTGACTGGTGAACCAGCCCCGGAATGGTATAAGCAAATATCAGGCGGGGGCGCTTCTATGCTCGTTACGCCATATCTGTTCGGTAAATTGTTAAAAGGCGCAGGGGGAGCGGTGAAAATGACCGGCATACCCCAGAAGATACAGGCAAAACGGTTACCGGCATGGCAGCAGATGAAGAAACTTACCAGACTGGAAAAGGGGGCAAGGATATATGACGCAAAACAACTTGGTAAGACTCTTGGAAATAAAGAAATTAATAAAGTAGCTAAAGAATTAAGTAAGCGTACTGGGCGTAATATAACTTCACGTGCAGTTAAATTGAGACTTACGCAAATTATCAAAGGTGGCGTGACAGTCCGGCCGGAATTGGCGGCGAAGGCGAATCCTATCATTGAAGAGTTCGGCAGAATGTCAATGGAACTCAAACAACTTGGTATCCTGCCGGAATATACTTATGTATCGAAACTTCCCAAAAAGGAAGTCGGAGAGCTTCTAAAGAAAAGAGCAGCTTTAGAAAAACAGATTACGGCATTGTCAAAAGTTCCATATCAGGAAACCTTAACCAAATTAACTACTAAATTATCACCTGATATAAATAAACAAAAGAATTTGACTGAAAAATTTCTTAAAGTAGCAATTAAGGCAGAAGAAAAAGGACTGAAATTAAGTCAAATGGGGGATGAGTTTATTGATATAGCTATAGAAGTTAATACTGGAAGCCCTTTATCCCAGAAAATAGCTTCACTTATGGATTTTGCGCCGGGTGATAAACGTTTGACTGCATTGGGCAAACGCATTCTTTCAATGGAAAAGATGGAACGAACTGCCCGAATTAAAGAGGCAGACCAGATAATAAAAACAGCATCCAAAATAAATCCTAAAGTTTCTAAGTATGTTAGTCAGACTATAGATGATATATTAAAGGCAGCCAGTCAGATAGAAAGCACAAAAGTCATAGGAAAATCCACTCTTCTTAAAAAAATCGAATCTATGGAACGTAGTTTTCCTGGCAAAGCCAAAAAGACACAGGAGCTAACAGACAGTATTGCAAAGATAAATGACAAGTTGCAGCAACATTATCATTTGGGCGGAGAACTGTACTTTCCGAGAATGTACCTGTCCAAAGAGGAAGCGCTAGCAGCAAAAAAAGGATTTCCCGTTTATGCCCAGGAGCGTATAAGAAGTAAGTATATTAAGGAAAGAATGAAGATTCCAGAAGATATTCGCAAGGCGATGGGCGAAATCAAAGAGCCTGCTTATCCTGTGGTTAAGCGAATGATTCAGGAATCTAACGATATTGAAACCGGTAAATTATTTGATTTTGCCGCTAAAAACCCCAAATGGGCGTCTAAAACATGGATAGAAGGATTTGTAAAAGAAGCTCTACCGGATACCAAAGCTTATGGCGCGCTTCGAGGAATGTACGTCAATCCGGTTATTCATAAAGACGTAACCGAGCTTATGAGAGTTAAAAGTGATATTGAGCGCCTTTATGATATAGGAATGGGAACGTGGAAACTTGGAAAAACTGTCTGGAATCCGGCTGTACATTTCAGGAATATGTTCTCCAATAGCGTGCTTCTCGATTTATCTGGTATGGATCATATTCAACAGGCCAAATATATCGGCAAGGCCATGAAACATATATCATCCAATAGCGATGATTATCAGCAGGCAATGAGATATTTTAGCAGAACAACAGAAATACGTGGCGAACTTCTTGATGATATGCTTAGAGGATTTAAGGTTTCCAATGAAAAAGGTATTATAAAAATAGTAGATGGTTTGAATAAAGGAGTTATAAAAGCAAGCCAAAAACCGTCTGAGGTCTATCAGGCCGAAGAGTTTCTTGGTAAATTCATTAAATATCTTGAGCAAAGAGAACAGGGCAAAACTGTTATTGAGGCAGTGAATGAAGCGAATAAATGGCTATTTGATTACAGGGATTTATCATCTTGGGAAAGAAATATAGCCAGACGCATAATGCCTTTTTATACATTTCCACGAAAGGCTCTACCGAGGATATTGGAAGCAGCAGCGAACAGGCCTTACGTACTTGCCAAATATCCTATGATGGCGAAGTCAATGACTCAATATTCTCTATATAACCTGAATTTAACAGCTAAAGATTACGAAGATATAAAAAGTGTTTTGCCTGAATATATGGATGAAGGAAGTTATATTCTCATGCCTTACAGGGATGCCAATGATGATTTAAGATTTTTCGACTGGACCTGGAATGTGCCTTGGGGAGGATTATTTGAGGCTGACCAGAGAGGACTACTTAAAACTACTATAACAAATCCTCTAACACAAATCGTATATGATATAAAGGATAATAAATCCTCATGGACGGGACGACAGATATATGATGATGCTATCCCGCCGGATAAACAAACGCCCGAATACCGAAGAGAACAGAATTTCAAGAAGATGCTATATGTCTGGCAGGCATTAGCGCCGAATCTCATATATAAAGGTGTTTATTGGGATAAATTATATGGTGCAGCAACTGGCAAAAAAGAACGCGGTAAAGATATGCTTTTGCCGGAAACTATAGCTCATACTATATTCGGATTGAGAACTCAGGCTGTTGATGTAGAAGAAAACCGAAGATGGAAAATGCTTAGGATGGCTGATGGTTTTGATGATTTGCGTGGCAATATAATGAAAATAGTAATGCAACGGTCAAACGGCGATATTACAGAGGAGGAATTTGAAAAAAAATATAATGTTTACATAGAACAATTACAAAAATTTCATCTGGAAATGATAGAAGAAGAAGAAAATGCGCCAAGTATCGAGGAATTACTGGATGTCATAAATGATATGCACGATGATCCAGATGCTTATGAAGAAACAGAAAAACAGGATTAAAGCGAAGGGGAAATGCGAATGGCAAAATTGATTAATGGTAGATTGAAAATTATAGGGCTAATAGCGCAATGGGTTATAGTTACATTAGCTATAGGGGCGGTTATATTTAACACCGGTGTTACGTATAATCACGTACAGCATAACGCACAATCAATACAGGAAATGAAACAACAATGTGCATTAATGCAGCAAAAGATAGACTCTATTTTATTTAAATTGGCTGAGAAATAATAATGGGAAATGTGGAGATAAAATCATGTTCGGGAAAAAGAAAAACAAAACCACCTTGATAGGGCAGCGGGACAATATCAGGGATGCTATAAAAAAGGCGATGTCAAATAATAATTTTGACGAAATAGAAATATTTGAACGAAAACTGGAAAAAGTAGAAAGGAAGATGAAATGAAAGACTGGTTACATTCAATTCTAAAAGTAATCGACCACGAGAGAGGCAAAGTAATTGCACTTATTCTGGCTGTGGCCATCGTATTCGGAGTATGGGGCTGTGAAATCAAACTCACAAGCCCGATTTCCGACAAAAAAGTTACAATAGAGCAGTTTGAAACAGAAGTACAAGCAAAAAAGATTGAATTTGAAAGCAAACTCAATCTGATAAATGCGGATATGCAGCAGCTCTTGTCGAATGCGGATATTACAAAAGCACAATTTGCAAAGTGGCAGGATTTTAAAACGCAGGCATTTGATATACTTGCCGGAGTTGTGACGACCGCCGCGGGGGGTGGACAGGTAAATATTGCTCAGGTTGTGGCGTCTCTTGTCGGCCTCGGCGGTGTCGGTATGGCTGTTGGCGGCCTTTACGACTCGAAACGTAAAAACGACATAATTGATAAGACGAAGAGCACAGTAGCTTAGTTTTCCACTATCCTCCTTAAGCCCTCGTTTCGGCGGGGGCTTTTTTATTTTAAAGCCCCTGCGCTTGGAGGGAGAGGAAAAAGCGAGATAAAATGTTTCTCTTGAATCCTTTGTCTTGACAATAATTTGAAAAATTCTCTACAAACTCAGGCGCTACCCTTGTCCCTAATAATTTTTCTTTGTTGTCTTCAATATTTTTCATGCTATAACTATCGTACAAATATATACTTATGAAAATCAACGTATTTTTTTTTATATTTTTGTAGATTTTGTTTACATTTTTATAATGTTGTTATAAAATAACGACGATATTTAAGGAAACTTGATATGAAAAAACCAGCGAATGCGACAGGTCTTAATTCGGACAGACAAATTGATAGAAAGGCCATCGATAATCTTCGAGAGCTAATAAAAGTAGTGCCTGGTCTTTCAGGTTTGACTGGCGCTTTAAGATGGCTATGCGAAGAAGAAGTGCCGCTCATCGTAGATAAATATAAAAGATATGGAAAATCCTTAAGAGCACCCTAACCGGAGAGCCAAAATGACCTTGCCAAATCCAAAAGCTAATTTCTTAGGCAGAGCGCCCGGGTCATGTTCTCTGGTAAGGTCAGCCTGGGCGCAGCCTTTACAGGTGACCACCGCCAGTAGGAAGGCAGGTAAGGAATGAGTAAGAAAATTATAAAAGTAAAAATCGATGGATATGAAGATAGAAATCGGATGGTCAATGCCCTTGCACGTAATGGTCATAAGGTTTGGGTAGAGAAAAAAAGAAATTTTCCATCCGATTATGACTTTTTTGTATGTTTTGAGCGGCCTCAGACCGGAGGGGAAAATGAGCGTGCTTAGAATTATAAAAAAACGACTTATCGGGGACAAAGCAAGAAATTCTCATTCCCGCGATAGAAATGATATTAAGCTTCGCAAATATAGAGTTAAAACTGAGCATTAGCAACCGCAGAGGAACTTTTACAAGTAAATATGAGTGGCTTGAAGCAGTTTGACTGGCGTGTTTCGCATTATTGATTTCACGGTAGGTCGGTACTATAATGGTACTGGCTTACCGTAAGACCAAACAGAAAGGAGATTAATATGGAAACACGCAAATTAAATGAAGTTTTAAAGGAGTTTTTGTCCAAAAATCAGGACTTGAAATATCACACACGGGAAGCTTACAAGTTCGCATGGCATAGATTGATTGACGCCATAGGTGATATTGATATTTCAGAAGTTACCAGAAACCACATAGAGGATTTCAGGTCGTGGCTGGTCGGGCAAAAGTACAAACCCAGTGGAATTGACAGCAGGCTAAAAAACGCAAGGCCGATAATGAACTGGGCTGTCTGTAGAGGCTATCTCGAAAGCGATCCGTTCAAAGGCGTTCGCAGACCGAAAGTTCCACAGGAAGAGATTAAGGTCTTTTCCGATGCTGAACTGTTCGTAATGCTTGGCTGTGCCAATCTACTTTGGCAGCTAAAGATAGTTACGGCAGCATCAGCGGGGTTGAGAATCGGCGAAATTCACAATCTTACGTGGTCTGACATCGATTTCGAGAATGATTTTATCAAGGTACAGTCCACGAAAAAAACAGACAAGACGTGGCCTTGGGAAGCAAAGAACTGGAACTCAAGGATTTTGCCATTGTCCGGTCAGCTTAAAGAATTGTTTAAGAAACGAGCTAAAGAACTGCCACCAGAAGAATATCCTTACCCGATGCAGTCGAAGAGACGTTACGAAGGATTGCAGATACAACGCAGAGGTAAGGAACTGCCGGAAAAGGTTCGATACCGTCCTGACCTGAATATGAAGCCTTGGTTTTCGATTTTAAGACGTTGTGAAATAAATAATGGCCGCACTTTCCATGACTTGCGAAGCACGGCCATCACCAACTGGCTTCTCTACGGCGATAATGGACGACCCTTGCCAATTCAGGAAGTCCAGAAGCTTGCCGGTCATCAGCACGTCGAGACAACAATGCGTTATGCAGCCTGCCGTAAAGACCTTATTCACAGAGCTAAACTAACAATCGGGGCGACAGGACTTGAACCTGCGACCTCTTGATCTACAGAAAAGCAAAGGAGAAATAATCACATGTGTCAGTTCAGAAGCGCAGATGTAGTTTATAACTCATCGAATCAATCAATTACGGTGTATATTTTACCAAACTCCGACAGTCATACGGCGATTAAAATGAAATACAATATTCGCGATGACGGTTTTTTAGCTAAGCATTGCCCAATAGAATACGTACCGACTAAAGCCCTCGACGACTTCGATTCATACGATTTTATTTTCGGCGCTGGTAAGCCTGACTGGTGGCTTGATGAGCACGAAACACAGGTTAAGCGAGAGTTGCAGGCGAACATCAAGAGCCTGCTTTCTGAAAATAAGTTAGAATGGGACGGCGACCTTCGGCTTGACAGCCTGACAAGTCTACCGGAAGGCGTGACTTTGACCGCGGGTCGCTACCTTTTCCTTGACAGCCTGACGAGTCTACCGGCAGGCGGGACCATCAAGGCGCAAGATATATATTACGCTGGTCGATGGCACGGGCCAATCTACAGAAAAGGAAAAAATGAGTATACTTAGAACTATAAAAAAACGACTTATCGGGGACAAAGCAGTCACTGGTAAGCCAAACTTAGGCGCAGGCATTGCAATCATCACCCTCCTCCTTTTAAGAAGTGGGGCACGGATGCCGAATCTAAGCCCCACTTTATTTCAAGCCACCCTATCACAATATACACATTTTTATACTTCATTTGATATGGGGCGGCTGTGTGGCCGCCCCTAATTTGAGAAAGGATTAGAAAATGAATAAAGCATTAAGACGAGGAAAAAACGAGGTATTTTATTATAAAGACAATGAAGAAATAAAAGGTATTCATGCCGACCTCGGTGGCGACATGAGCGGTATCAGGGGCGACGTGAGCGGAATCTATGGTGATTTAGATATGTGTAAAATCACCGATGAGGAGCGGAAGGCTGGTATTCTGATTAAGGATTTAGTTATTGATTAACTGGATTATAGGGGAGAAGGAAAGGTTTTTTATGAACGAAATAGCGAAATTAGAACAAAGGCAAAGATTTTTCAAGAGGAAAGCAGACCATGCAGTTAATCCATTGGCGCGCAGATTCTATGCGATGGAAGTCTATCGGTGTGATGAGGATATTGCACAGATAAGATTCAGGCAATTGGTTATGAGGATGGTGGTGGCAATTAATGTTTTGGTTCTTATTGTGATATTGAATGGCTGTCAGACGGTCAAGGGCGTAATGGGTGACACGGCATGGTTATTACAAAAAGGAAGTGACAATATTCAGGTACAGGAGAAATAAAATGACAAAAGAAATCAAATTTCCATTCGAGCCAAATGAAAAGGTTAAGGCCAGTTTTAGGCAAACGGCACAACGCAAAAAAGCAATTCAGGTGATGACGGAAGCCATAACTACCATAGCATGTAAAATAGACAGTCCCTGGCGTATAGCAAGAAAAGAACATCCTGAGTTAATGTCAATAAAAGAAGTTCTTCAATATAACGAGCTAACTGAAACGATTGACATAGTAGTAAGTGAATAAATCTGAGTCCAAACACGGGCCAAATATCAGGTACAGAAGAAATAAAATGTATACATGTAAATGTGATAAATGTGAAAAAACCGTAGAATGTGAAAAAGGAGCAGGTTACCTTTCCAAGAAATTAATGCCGGACCATTGGAAAGAAATAAAATATCAAGTTAATAATTATAATTGGGTAGTATATCAGATATGTCCAGAATGTTCAAAGTTGCTGAAAATAACAGAACAAGATACCAAGAAACATCTTGGCGATGAATTGCTGGATATAATCACAGAAATAGCAAAGTCCGGGCGGCGGTGACAGGCAGGAGGCCGATGGAAAGAAACTTGGATTAATACAAAAGGACTTGGCCGCCGTTTATGCCGAACATTTTTTGAAACTTAATTCAGGGGGCTATATATGACAAGTGGTTGATGAAATGACACGCCTGTGAAAGTTCGACCGGTAGCAGGTAGCCCCCTTCATTTTATTAACTCGGATTACAGGGGAGAGGAAGGCGAAGAGATGATAAGAGAAAGATTATGAGTGATTTAGAAATATATAAAGAGTTAGCAGATAAGTATTTAGAGTTAGCAGCTACGTATTTTAAGGCAAAAGAGTATTTTGAAGAAATGTATCGCATTGTAACTCTTGAGGCTAAGGGTTACTGGCAATGTCTTGAAGACAATCAAGACAGATACGACGCTTTGTGGGCAAGCAATGCCGAATTAAGGCGTTTACTCGGAATCGCTCGTTGCCCAAATTGTGATGGTTCAGGGGTTATTCCGCATCAAGCCGAGGAAGTTGAACAATGTCAGTGGTGCTATGAAGTAAAAAAAGCCCTCAAGTAAACGTAGGAAGTAAAATGAGACAATATGTATAAGTTAAACAGGGGCAGGGTATGAACCGTAAACGCATGAAGAATGTCCACTAAGAAAAAGCAATATAACTATAAAAATAGGTGAGCAATGAAAACAGCCCTAATCTTAATTATAGGCATAGTGATTGTAGTCTTGGCGGCGGGATTGAATGCGCCTAAAGAAAATACGATTATTAAGATTATCAAAGTCCCTACTCCTATGAGTGTCAAAGATTTACAGATATTCCTGAATGAGCAGAAAGACCCTTGGGGCCGGTACAAGTGCAAGATAGACGGTAAGTTCGGGGCAGAGACTAATCAGGCGTTAGAAAACTACCTGTGCGATGGATCATATTCGCAGGAACTTAAGAGAATGCAGAAATGAAACAGCTATTGCTCGACACGGGAAGCGGCAAGGAAGATAGTCGAGTCGGAAACACTAAACAAGCAACAGCAAATGGATGTTCGGTTTGGGAAGTAATGTAATGAGTAGGTTTCTCATGGAAGATTGTTGTTTATGTGGTTCGCCTGAAATCAGTTTGAGCAGGTGTGAATTTGATTGTAGCGAAGCATACTGCGATGAATGCTTTGAAAACCTTTATAAGTGTGTTGGTTGTGGACGCAGGGGTTGCGCAGAGCATTTTGATGGATTACTCTGTAGGGATTGTTGCAATGCAGATAATTGACTGTATCCAAAATTCAGACGAATGGTATCAGGCAAGGCTCGGAATAGTCACGTCGAGCAATTTCCATAAGGTGTTGAATAAAAAAACCGGACGCGGGCTTTATATGCGAAAACTTGCAGCGGAGAGATTAACCGGCGTACCGGAAGAATCTTATAAAAACGCAAATATGGAAAATGGAAATATTGTCGAGGACGATGCGAGAAACTTCTACGCAATGGCTAATGATTGTATCGTTAATCAGGTTGGCTTTGTAAAGCGTGATGATGATGTCGGTTGCAGTCCCGACGGTCTGGTAGGCGATGACGGCATTATCGAGATTAAATGCCCTCTGTCCTCAACACACATTGAAAACATAATAACAAATAAGATGCCTACCGAATATATTCCCCAGGTACAGGGTATTCTTTGGATAACAGAACGGCAGTGGTGCGATTTCGTTAGTTATGACTCCAAAGTATATACGAAACCGATCCACATAATAAGAGTCGAACGAGACAATGAATATATAGTCAATTTAGCCGCTCATGTGGCGGTTTTTGTTAAAGAGCTAAAGGCAATGATAAACATGATAGACGAAGGGTTTTAATATGAGTGAAACAAAAATAGCAAAAAGAAAACCATTAGAAGAACATGGGCAAATAGTACAAAGCAGAACGCCTTTTGAATTGGCGGCAGAATTACTCAAGACTGGCAGTGAAATAGATGTTGCCAACTTGGAAAAAATTCTCATTATACAGGAACGCTACGATGCTTTGCAGGCGAAAAAAGCTTATATGGAAGCAATGGCTGAATTTAAGAAAAACCCGCCGAAAATCTTCAAAGATAAAGAAGTAAGTTTTGGTACAACAAAATATAATCATGCTTCCTTAGGCAATGTCGTTGAAGTTTTGACGGAAGAACTTAGCAAATACGGCTTTTCAGCGTCTTGGATACCCAAACAGGACGACAACAGAATTACTATAACATGCAGATTAACTCACGTACAGGGCCATTATGAGGAAGCCACGTTAAGCGGCCCCCCTGATAAATCAGGTGGAAAAAATGATATACAGGCAATATGTAGTTCCAGTTCATATCTTGAAAGATACACATTTTTAGCAGTGATTGGCACGGCCACTTACGACCAAGATGATGATGGCAATTCAGCCGAACCAAAACCACAAACACCAATGAATATATCAATGGAAATTGTAGAGCAAGCATTTTTCAATTTTGAGACGATGCACGCTGATTTACTGGGCAAAGGTTTTTCTTACGATAAAGACAAATTTACAAAAGCTATTATTAAGCATTGGAAAAAACTGCCGACCGGCAAGCCGTCAAAAGAAGAGAACATAAAGAAAATACTTGAAACTATAAAACCCGAAGAAGCAATAGTTGAACATGCCAACATACCAAGTGAAATCAATAATTAACGGCGAGCCGACCTTCGAGAAGCCGCTTAAAAAGATACTGTCCGAGCTAACTATTGGCGGGGCAATAAAGCTACTTTCACCGCTTGAATATATCACCGACCGTCAAAGAAGATGGTATAAAGGTGTGTGCTTACGTGAATTAGCCAAAAATGACGAAAACGGTGAAACGATTGGGTGGTGGGATACCGAAGTAAAAAAAGAATGTAACGGACTGGCACTTCTTAAAAAGGAAATCTTTTTTATTGACGATGGCTCTGGTGGCCGGATAGGAATTGGAAGGCTTACCACAAAAGGTGTCGGCAAAAAGAATATGATATTATTTATTGAAGAAATAATATCAAGATCATTAACAAAAGGGTGGGATATAAGCCCACCCGATCCTGATTTAAGGAAATTCTAATGTTCTACAACAAAGTAATCATGGCGGGGAATCTTACCAGAGACCCGCAATTATCTTATCTGCCGAGTCAAACATCTGTAGCAGAATTTGGATTGGCAATAAACCGTAAATGGACTAAAGACGGCCAAACTTATGAAGAAGTATGTTTTATTGATTGCATTGCTTTCGGCAGAACCGGTGAAAACATCAATAAATATTTAACCAAAGGCAGGCAGATATTTATCGAAGGCCGGATAAAATTCGACACATGGCAAGCTCAGGATGGAAGCAAGCGAAGCAAGCATAAAATAATAGTCGAAAGTTTCACTTTTCTCGACAAGGGGAAAGTGGAACAAGGCACTAACCAGCAGGCTCAACAGCCGACCGAGCCTGATGATGATATACTTTGGTAAAATGAATGCGACGAAGCAAATGATGACGAAGAAGAGGACTGAGCCATGAGCAGGCGAAAAAGAAAAAGAAAAATATATACATGTCCTCAATGTGGGTACAATTTCAAAAATTTTAAGTGGTTACATTCTTATTCACTTGATGCCTTAATAGCAGTCTGCCCTAAATGTAGATTATTTATATATAATTGGAGGAAACATGAGCAAATCGAAGATTGAATGGACGGAAATAGTAAAACGTTTCTGGAGCTATGTTGATAAAACTCAGAGTTGTTGGCTATGGAAAGCTGGATTATTCAGTAATGGTTATGGTCAATTCCGAGTAAGAAACAAAAAGATTAAAGCCCATCGTTTCGCTTATGAAATTGCCAATGGGAAAATATTACCTAATATTATAGTATGCCATAGTTGCGACAACCCTAAATGTGTTAATCCTAAACATTTATTTTTATCTACTCACAAAGGGAATGCTTTAGATAGAGAATTTAAAAAACGTCATCCTCATACGCAAACAGCAGATTTGTCAGGAGAAAAAAATCCTGCTTCTAAAATAAATCCTCTCATTGTACACACAATACGAAAATACAGGAAAAAAGGTCATACATATAGCCAATTAGTTGGGGGTGTAGAAATTTCATTTAATATAAAACTTTCCAAAAGTCAAATAGCAAATATTGTACATAGGAGATGTTGGAAAAATGTCGGATAATTCCAAAATAGAATGGACAAACGCATCGTGGTCGCCTGTTGTCGGCTGTACGAAGTGCTCGCCCGGCTGTCTTAACTGCTATGCCGAGCGGATGGCGAAGAGGTTAAAGGCAATGGGACAGAGGAATTATCGTAACGGCTTTGAGGTTACATGTCACCCGCACGTGCTCGATATGCCTTTGAAATGGAAAAAGCCCCGCATGATATTTGTCTGTTCCATGAGCGACCTATTTCATCCGAAAGTGCCGTTCGAGTTTATAGATAAAGTAATGGCGGTGATAACGTTGTGCCCTCAACATACTTTTCAGGTATTAACAAAAAGAATTGATAGGATGCTGGAATATTTTAATTTACGAAGTAAATCAGCAAATTACTGGAAAAAAGCGGTTCCGCTTGGTCGTACTTTAGAGTGGCGAGGATTTTCTTTAGTACCATTCCCGCTTCCCAACCTTTGGCTCGGTGTCTCGATATGCACGTCGGAGGAAAAAAGGAATATCGAGATATTAAAGCAAATTTCGGCTGCCGTGCGTTTCGTTTCTTTCGAACCGCTTTTGTGTGATATGGGCGATATTAATCTTGATGGTATCAACTGGGTAATCGTCGGCGGAGAATCCGGACCGAAGAAACGAGAGTGCAAGCTTGAATGGGTGCAGTCGATAGTCGACCAATGCAAGACTGTCAATGTACCTGTATTTGTCAAGCAAATCCACGTTGACGGCAAATTATATAAAATGCCACCATATTTTCCACAGGAGTATCCAAAATGAATAAAGATAAGATTAAAAAAGCAATAGAATTAATCAATCAAGGATTAGGGTTAGTCTATGATTTCTCTCATCCGATGCCAAGAGCTTCAATGTTAAATATATTATTAAAAATTAAAGTACCGCTCGATGAGGACGAGCTAAATACTAATTTACATGAAAATAGTATGAAATTAGTAGATGAACCCAGTCTGAAAAAGCAAAATGACGAAGAATGGCTTAGCAACAATACTGATCTTCTAATCGAGGAGAATGTAGGAGAAACTCAAGATTCTTTTATTATAATAAACAGAAAGCATTTAGCGATGGATAAATCAACAATGCCAGATGCCACAAGAATTAATATTGCCGAAACTTCTTTAAGTAAAGCCCTCGACCGCCTCGAAGCCGCAGAGAAATGCCTCAAATCTGAAAAAACAGTTACCAATGAATTATGCTTTGAAAAAGAGAAGCTGATAGAGGAAATCCAGAAGCTCGAAGCTGAAAACAAGAACCTCAATGTCAAGACAGAGCAGGCCGACCAACTAATCGAGGAGAATGTAGGAGAAACTCAAAATTCTTTAAGCAAAGCTATCGACCGTCTTGAAACGAATGCCCTCGTAGCCGTTTACAGAGCTTGCCGCAAAGGAGAACAAAGATGAGTAAAAAAGAATTTGTAGATGGCACAATATTACTGACTGGCGAAGATGCAATGATTGCTTTTAAATCAATATACACCAATAAAGGAGCATACAAAAGAAATTGTTCTTTTTGTAAACACGAAGGCAACGACGAATACTGTACGGGGTGTTCCGTACTAAATTCAAATAATTGTTGTAGTTGTCATATAAATGCGCCTTGTGACTGGTGTATTAATTGCAAATTTGATGTGTCTCCCTATTTAATCAACTATGAGAATATAAAAGGCGGCGGAAAAAGAAGATGGGAGTGTTTTAAAGGTAATAAGGATGTATTTGAAAAGCTCGAAAATATCGAAAAATCAGGCTTAAAATTAACTGCCGAGACGCTTACTACCGGAGAAATAGCTATGTATATCGAAGACATTGAAAAAGATTATGAAATCGAAATTTGTGAAAAAGCGGATTTCAAAACGAAAATGTGCGAAATGATTTTAGGTTTTAAAGGAGAACAAAGATGAGTGATTGTAAATTGTGTGGGGAAAATAGCAAAATTATAGAACGTGGTCTTTGCGAAGAATGTTCTGTGTATTCTGATGAACAGGTTCTGAAAAATAACTTGTTTTCAGATATACAAAAAACAAAAGAGAATGTTAACTACAAAGAAGAAGCATTTCTTAGGAAGTTTGGATGGGACTGTTCTTGTTCTTTTCCCGGCGCTCTTTGGTTGTGGGTAAAAACTATAAGAGGTATAACAATGGCCACTTCCCGCGACAATGCCATAATAATTGAAATGAATATCGAACATTTCAAGAAAAGAGAACAAAAATGAGTGAGAAGTGGAAAAAAGAATATCATATTATATATGATGAAAAAGATAATTTAATTGCAACGGCCGATAGCGTTTCATTAGCACAATCTATCGTCCACGATCACAACACATATCAGGGACTGGTGGATGCGCTGGAAATGATTCAAAACCGCCTACTTGCTAATGGAGAGTGGGATGATGGATGTTTTTATTATCATAAAAGTTCGGCCTCAGAACTCGAAGAGCCACTTAATTTAATTGAGCAAGCCCTCTCAGAGGCACAAAAATAAAAAATGAGTAGATTTGCCCTAACCGCCCTGAGTTCGGGGCGGAGAAAGGACGTGAAATAGAAGACTATGGCAAGGAAGCTGAAATGGAATTTATAAAGATAAATAACTTCGAGAAATTCCAGCATTATAAAGACCGAAGGCCGACATGGATTAAATTACTTACTGAGATAATTGATCAGTTTGATGCGGAAGGAAATCCGAAAAAATATTACATTTTACCGGACACTGCAAAGAACACTTTTTTGCATTTATTGTGTCTAAGAGCTAATTATATAGACAAAATTCCTTACCCAAACGATAAATGGCTAAAAAAACGGCTTGGTCTTAGTCGTATATCACTGCAACCCCTTGTAGTTGTTGGATTTATATCTATTGATAGCAATTCTGTATCAAAACCGTATCAATCTGTATCAAAACCGTATCAAGATGATACGGAAGTGGTACGCCAGAGAGAGAGAGAGAGTAAGAGTAAGAGAGAGAGAGAGAGTAAGAGACAATTTCTCGAATTTGTTTTTCTTACTGATGAGGAAAACAAAAAATTGATTGAACGCTACGGCGATTATAATACTCATAAGTTGATAGATTCTCTAAATCGATACATCGGCTCAAAAGGTGTCAAATATAAATCACACTATTTCACAATATTGAATTTTGCTAAGCGGGACAATATTCCTGAGCTAGAAACTCCTGACCAGAAAAAAGCCAGCGAAGCCGAGCAGTTCGAAAAACTCAAGCAGGAACTCCGCAAAGAAGATGGCCAGTTTTACAGGGAGCGGACAACCGATGAACTTCAAGCCATGCTCAAAGACAAAAATCACATTACAAGACGCTGGCTGATTAAGGAAATCCTGGAAGAAAGGTAAAAAATGGAAATCAAACAAGAAGAGATATTAAAAAAATTAGCAACTGATAAAAAAGAAAAGAGTAATGATGGCAATTAATGATAGAAGAGATAGATGCGAACTTTGTAAAAACTGGGTTAAAGGAGATGACGGCTGGGGCCTGTGCGAATTAATAATTCAGCCGACTAAATATTTCCAAATTTGTGAAAAATTTCGTCAAAAAGAAAAAATAGCTGTAATTCATTACGAATGGCGAAATAAAACGCAGGACGTTGTTATGGGCGGGCGGCATTTACTTTTCAAGAGCAAAATCGAATATCGCTATGCTCAATACCTGCAAAAGCTACTGGAACTGGGAGCGATAGATTTTTGGGGCTATGAAAATAAAACCTTTGAGTTCGCGGAAAGATACCGAAAGCGGAGCATATACACACCGGACTTCGAGGTTCACGAAACACATTGCGGCCATAAATTAATATCATGGCACGAGGTAAAAACTTCACTACGCCAGAATGATATTCGTAGATTCAAGTTGATGGCAGCCGATTATCCGATGGAAGAAATGGTCTTGGTTCTGCCGTACTGCTCTCACAACACGAAGCAGAGTAGGCTCAGAGGCAATGCCCAAAAATATGTTCGGCGGATATTCTACTGCGATCCATATTTCAGGAAATTCGGGATTAAATAATGGATTAAAGCGAAAAGGGAATAAAGATGGAACTATGCAAGGAATGCGAAGAGCGGGCGATTCAAATCAAAAAAGAAGGTTTATGCCCGCTGTGTCAAAAAAGAAGAATGTTGTACTACCCGGACAAGAAGAAATTCGTTTGCGGAGAATGCGGGAGGATGTTTTACATGGATGTCCGGTGTTTATTAAAAACCGTGAAGCCATCTTAGTCCCATTATTAACTCCTTTCCGTGCCCCAGCCTAAGGACTTAGAAATTTCTGGTGTAAATCCACCTAAGTCCTCAAACAGTCGCTTCTTAAAATACTCTCCACATTCACCACTCACCATCCAAAAACCTATTTTGGCAAATCGCCACGTATGACACATTTCATAATGGGACATTGGATCAATCTGTTTCTTTCGTTCTTCTGTTAGGTTACATTCACTCATTTTTAGTCCCTTTCTGTTAAGTTAAATCCCGCCCCCGCCTACGCGGCAAGGGGCGGGAACTAAAAATACTCAATTCAACGGGCATCTCACGACTTGTGCTCCACTGCCATAGCGGAGTATGCCACGCCAAGTGTAGAGTGGAATATCAGCCGAATTATCTTCGAGCGATTTTCCGATTACAACTTCGATTTGTTCGGTTTGGCCTATGGTTCCTACAGGTGCGGGCTTGTGAGTAACACTCTTAATAACGCCGACCAAATCTCTTTCGGGGTTACTTTCACCGCCTTGGCCACCCGTTAACCAGTTGACTTGTGTGCCGACTCGAAGGTTTTCGGCTTCCTTTTCAGTGATTACATTCGGATTTTCCTCGGCCTGTTTATGGCCAGTAACAATTTGAAAAGCGTTAACGAAATACCCTCTCGCTTTTTGGGCTTGGGTTATATACCAGTTACGATGCTGCCCGCACTCTTCCACATAAACTCGAAGAGCCGCACCGTCAAGGTCTGAGGGGTCATCAAATTCGATCCAGCACTTTACATCTTTGCGATAGCCGTTCAAATAAATTCGTTCAGCTATCTCTCCGCGGCCCCACCAACAGGCATCAAAGCCCGCCTCGGTGAGTTTTACAATGATTTTTTCCTGTTTTTCTGTGAGTTTGTAAGTTTTCATTTTTAGTCCCTTTCTAATTCTAATTTTAAATTTTACACAAATGAATTAACTTTTTAGGAATGACTGCTAAAAACCTACCATTGCTTTTTTCGGTTTTTAGACATAATTCACCCAGTCGATTTCGGCAAAAATCTTGCGGATGAAATTGATTTGTGTTTTTTATTGTTCTTCTCCAAGTTTTTATTTTCATATTATTATAGCCTCGATATTATGGTTAGCCCTTTAAGGAGCTATGAGGGCTAACCCGCAATTTCCACGGCCCCAGCCGAGCTAAAAGCTCACTCCTGTTACAGCGAATTGAACGCTGCGTGGAAATCATCGACTTATTATTGGTATTATGCAGTAAATCCTGCATAATATTGTATGATTAATCTTTCGCGATTTTCATCATTTAACTCGAAAATCGGGTTGATGTTGTAGGCAGTAACAGTTTTTTTGACTGCTCGCCGACAAATTGGAATATAATGACTTTTTAAGATAGCCTTTACTTCTTTTTTATTTGTTTTTGCGTTCATTTTTAGTCCCTTTCTGTTTCTGTTAAGTTAAATCCCGCCCCCGCTCTTACAGGCAAGGGGCGGGATTAAAAATAAGTGCTTAATCAATTAATTAAATTCCTGTAATTTTTAGATCATAATCACCGTATGATTCACCGATGATTTGATTTATTATTTGTGCGGCCGAGGGGTTGCAAAGTATTTCTTCACCATACCCGCTACCAAAATAGTAAACTGGGTAATCTGTTATTTGTTTTGCCCAAGCTGGTTTGTCGGTCGCTTCTTCAATACAAATCGATTCAATTTCCTCCGCGGAATCGTAAATTGCGAACCAAAAACCATCACCAAGATTATAAGCATAATTGTTGCAGAGAGCTTTTGCAAAGTCATGTAAAGAATCTGCTTCGCATTCTGCTTTGATTTGCCCTCGCCGAAGTGTATGAGGCCCATAAACCCATTTTGCCTTATATCGTGCCATTTTTAGTCCCTTTCAAAAATTGTTATTAATAATTCCCTACAAAAATTAATAAAGCCCATAAACCGAGGCTGCGTACAGCCCCGGATTGCAGGCTCTATCAAATATTACCCACCGCATATTCTCCGGCCAAAGTGGGGGCTATAGCTTTGAGCCATCGTGCATCCTCCTCCGAAGCAGGTGACCATACATCATCGTCATCTAATCTCAGGCAAGCGCGTATCTTGTATAACAGGCCGCTGCGTGGGCGGATTAGATCAATATCATTTACCACAGCGCCCCACGATTCGTTTGTGATATTCTCTGCAATATTTTCCACTAATTTTAAATTTGTTTTCATTTTTAGTCCCTTTCAGTTCTTTTACGCGTTAAATCCACGATTCTCCCCAGTATAACTACTGGGGAGTAGCACAGATTTAACTTATTTGTTCAGTTTCTTCTAATTCTTTTAATTCTTCATCCAAATCATCTTCGCCTAAAAGAATGCTGGTAGTGGCTGTGTCGATAATGCCACAGCGAGTGGTATCGGCCTTGGACGCAAATATATGCAATTCTGTGGTTTTATCAATTTTTTTGGTTTCCACAAAAAACATTTCCTGTGGCCGAAACCATTCGATCCCTTTACCACCACCTTCTGGGTTGAGTTGGTGCTCTAATATGAACTGATTTAATGTAAGTTTCATTTTTAGTCCCTTTCTAATTTTAAAAACCCCGCAGACCTAAGCCGCCCGCCTGGTTAGCTGGCAAGCCAAAGAGGTGTGGGTACTCAGTATCCGCGGGGTTAATTGTTTGATTGTGCTTGCCAGCTATTATTATCATAATCGTAATTATAACCTATATCGGCATTTTGTCAAATAAAAATTAAAAAAAAATAAAAAACTTTTTGAAAAATTAAGTGTATGCGAAATAAGCACTTAGGGCGAGATTGGCCGGTAGTCAAATAAAAATTCTTTACAAAATAATACCAAAAAATATAATTAGAGCATGGAAATAAGAGCAAATTATGAGCCGGGTTATCAGCACAAGATAGCTTTGTATGGCTATGAAAAAGATAAAGCGATAAATCCGATAACAACAACAGAAATCACCGAAAGATATTTGCCTTTCGAGCCTTTTTTGAGATTGGAAAAAAAAGAAGAATTACAGTTGTTGTTCAATGATCTATGGCATTTAGGGTTAAGGCCAACAGAAGGAACAGATGAATATAAAAGCGAATTAAAGGCAATGAGAAATCATCTTAACGATATGAGAGCGTTGGTATTCACTGAAAACAAAAGAGTCGATTTAACTTAATAGTTTGATAATTGATCACTAAACATCAAAGTAAGAAATGGCTATAACTCAAGAAAAAGCTAAGAAAATCGCGGAAGAATACGCTAAAAAAGGCTTTCTTAACCAGGAACAAGCTCTTATAAGCTGTGGATATTCGCCGAAATATGCGCGAACAGGTATTAGCCGCAAACTCTTCGCGAATCTACGCGTGAAAGCAGAAATAGCAAAAATACAGGCAAAACAGCATAAAAAATACGAAATAACTATAATACAGCAGATCGAAGATATAAAGCGTTTACGTGATGAGGCCTGGGAATCAAAGCACTTCTCGGCGGTAAATGCCGCGAATGATCAGCTTAATAAGCATCTAGGCATATATGAGGCAGATAACGAACAAAAACGAGAGCAGGATGAGTTAACAGATGCGCAAGTAGCTGACATAGAAGAGTTTAAGGCGTGGAAGCGCAGGCAGTTATTAGGTCAAGTGAGGACAGCTTGACTATAGGTCAAGTAGTCCTTCGAGGCTGCATTGGGCTAAAAACGATGGTAAAGCAGGCAAATAACATAAGTAATGCTTATAGATGGGGAAAAAGGGGGGGTGGCCTTAAAAAGGATGTTATCCCCCATGCGGGGCCGGTGTGTTTTAATCATAGTCTTCTCCTCCCTTTGCGTTTAATTTTCGATTTCGAGAATGTTCTTGCTTGATTTTGTTGAAATAATAGGGAAAATAGAATTATGAAGTGCGAAACTGAGTCAAAAACTTACATTTCTACCTATAGCCCTGAGGAATGGCGGCAATTATTGAACGAATTTGATGAAATTATATGTCATTTATGGGCCAAAAACCGCGTTGAGGCTCTAAAAACACGGGATAATAGAAAATGATGGATGAGTATCGGGCTTCATTTTTGATTTACGGTAGGAATTTTATAAAGCGTTGTTTTATGAAGTTTCGTTGGTTTTTATATTACGGGAATTTTGAAGGGAAAGAATGATGGGCAAGTTTAATTGTTCATGTGGAGAGGTATTATCTACTGTAGGCTGCCCAAATCCTTATGAGGGCTATTTATTGAGTGATTACAACCTCGACGACGACATTATTGACGACGTAAGCTCTATAAAAATTATGGATATTGCTCGAGACGTAAGGGAGTGTGATAAATGTGGACGGGTATGGTTCGAAGAGCCTCGCGGCTCTAATAAATGGGTATCTTATATTCCCGAGAACGGCAAATACAACGGATTATTGAAAGGGAAAGAATGATGTACGAAGAACTGACTGGGTTGGAGCATGGTATAATGTCGGCTATAGACAAGGTACGGGCGAAGCATGATTTGCCGAATGCGGTGGTATTGGGTGTTTTGGACGTATGTAAGGGTATAACGATGGACAATGCTTTGCATCCTGCCGAGACTGAGCCTGTCCGGACGATAGTACCTGACGACGAAGGTCCTGGTATGACGATAGTGGAGAAGAATCTTGAACCGGAATAAAACAACAAACACTTAGTGAATTGAACAGTTAGGACAATTTAGCGCAATAATACGGCAAGTCGGTGCCGACTCACTGATTTGCCGTTTTTTATTGCGCGTAGTTATGAACACGGCGGAAATAGCACAAATTGAAGACCCTGCGATATGGGCTGTTGACAGCAAGATAAAGCTCCAGTCCGGGGTATTTAATCTTCATAACAGGGAGTACCAGTTGGAGCCTATAACTCCTATAAAGAGGCTGGATTCTGAAGGCCATGAGATTTTAAGTGCTCCCCGCAGAATGTGTTACATGAAGGGTACACAGGGTGGTTTTACCGAGCTGGAGGTTATAAGGTCTCTTCATGGTCTGATTCACAGACGGTATCCTCGCGGTATAGGCTATTATTTTCCCAACAACGATGATGTCCTTGAGTTCGGCAAGAATCGGTTTAATCCTCTTATCCAGTCGAATCGGAACGCGATTGGAAAATACGTTAAGTCCGGCGGCAGGGGCACGGATACCTCATCCCTCAAAAAAATAGGTAACGGTTTTTTATGGCTTCGAGGCGCGAGAATGACCCGCAAGATAGACGACCAGGCGGTCTCGACGAAGACATCTTCCATTCCTCTCGACAGGTTCGTATTCGACGAGTTGGATTTAATGGCCGATTCGGATTCGGAGTTTAGTGTTATCGGCAAGGCCAGAGGCAGGCTCGGGGATTCACTTTACAAAGAAGAGTGTTACATATCCAATCCCACTACTCCGGGTTTCGGGATAGATACGTTATTCGCATTATCCGATAAAAGGCACTGGTTCAGATATTGTGACCACTGTTCCGGACATACCACCTGTGCCGAGTTGTTTTTTATGGAAGACCCGGAAAAGTGTGTAAGATTGCGTCCTGACGGGAGTGGTTATATTGCATGTAAAGTATGTGGCCGTGAATTAAGGATATTTCCCGGCGAGTGGGTTCCCACCGACAGGGACAAGACCGATTATATGAGGGGCTATCAGTGGGGGCAGCTGACTTCCATTCGTAACGATCCGGCCGAGATACTCAGGGAATACCGCAATCCGCCGGAAGGGAATTTAAGTGAAGTAATCAGGTTAAGGCTTGGCTGGCCTCATATCTCCACTGCCGATAAATTAAGGATGGAGGATGTTCTTGCCTGCTGTGACGATACACTTACGCCGAGAAATAATCATCCCGGTCCCTGTGCGATGGGTCTTGACTGCATGAAGGCCAAGAACCTCATTATAGGAGCAAGACTACCGAACGGCGGCAGGATAATTTACGGCACATGGGTAATACCGGGCGAAGGTATAGAATCATGGAACTATGTCGCCGACCTTTGCAATAGATTCAATGTAAAAAGCGGCGTTATAGATATACGGCCTTACGAGGACATGGCGAGGTATTTTCAAAAGAGTTACGCCCATAAGATGAAGATATGGCTTTGTGAGTACAAAGAGACTACTCCTTTAGGAACTATTTTCAATCCGAATACCGGACTTGTTCAGGTGGCAAGAACGGAGCTTCTGGACGCCACTCATCGCATGATAACCACTCAGGGCGAGCTTGTCCTGCCGCGAAGAGGGGACAACATTATGGAATTTGCCCGTCAGGTCTGCTCTTCCTTTAAGGTTCTCGATACCAATAAGCAGACCGGCCAGAAGGTTTACAGGTATAGAAAAACCAATATTCCCGACCATTTTCGTCATGCTCTCGGATACTTTTATCTGGCCTCAGACAATAAGAGAATAGGCACGGTTGACCGCCAGGCAGGAAAGAAAAAGAAAAAGTATGTTACGGTAAACAATAAAGGCTGAAAGGAAAGAATAATGTACAAATGCACTATGGATAAAGGATTAATGACTTTCAGGAGTGATAACGTGTCTTACACGCCTTCGGGAAAGTCACTTACCAGCATGGGGGAAGTAGCCGACGAATACAATCTTGTTCAGGAAATAATAAGAGACCATGCCTGGGCTTTTCCGGTAGTGGAAAGACTTAATGAAAGAAGCAGCGCATTACTTCGGAATTTGATGGAGTTATATAATGGGCGGAATATTCAGCACACCGAAAACGACGCATCCTCCGGCTCTTCAGGAAGAAGAGGTTCTGCCGGTTCCGTCGGATGAGGTCGAACCGGTCAGAAAACGAAGGAAGCACAGAGGTCACAGTGAAACCATATTGACAGGTGAGCTTGCTCCTTCGACAAGAAAGGATACGTTACTTGGTGGAAAATGACGAGAGCGGAAGAAGAAATTAAAAAATACGATTCGCAATGGAATAAGCTTGCCAATTTTCGTTCTTTATGGCAGGCGACGGCGGATTTATGTTTTCCCAGAGAGAACAATATAACGCATATTTACGCTCAGGGCGTCGAGAAAATGACTCACGCCGACGATACCGCGATAATAGACTCGAAGGAAATGTCAGACGGTCTTTTATCGGCGATTATTCCGGCCGGAGAGCATTTTTTCCAGCTCAATGCCTCCAAATATAATCCTTCCAGCACTAATAATATGTACGTCGAATATCTTTCTTATGCGACTGACAGGCTTCATAACGAACTGTTCTCGTCGAATTATCTGCTTCAGATGGGCGAGACTATGCGTTCGGTAATAGTATTCGGGACAGGTGATATATTCAGTGAATATAACATTAATATTAAAAAGCTGAATTTCAAGGATTACGATATTTCTCTTTATGTCATTCTTGAAAACGAGGCCGGTATAGTCGATGTTCACATGCTCAAAGTCCCTTATACTGCAAGGCAGGCATATCAGAAGTGGGGCGATAAGGCAGGCAAGAGTGTACTGGAAGCTGTGGCGGACTCTAAAAAAGAAAATGACATATTCCAGTTTCTTCATATAGTAAAACCGAGAGAAAAATTTAATCCGAGGTTCGTTACTTACTGGAACACGCCTTTCGAATCGAGATATATAAATATCAAAGACAAAACAATCGTCGATGAGGGCGGTTTTTTCGAGTTTCCATATCAGACTCCCCGATGGATGAAGACTACCGGTGAAATAATGGGCAGGGGACAGGGAACCGAAGGACTCAAGCAAATTAGAATGCTCAATCAGCAGAGAGTGGATTTCAACGAATGCTCGAACAAACACGTTAATCCGGCCATGGATGTTCTTGCGAGCTTCGAGGGTGATTACAGGGTCTTTCCCGGCGCAAGAAACGATGTAAGCGAGTTTCCTACGGCTGTGCCTGTGGAATTAAAAGGCAATTTTCCCGTCAGTAAAGATACTCTGGAAATGGAACGGGAGATTATTCATACAATATTTTATAAAGACGTGTTTCATCCCCTGCGTGACCTGAAAGGCGACAGGAGAACGACTCTCGAAATAAGGGAAAGACTGCTCGAGGGTCTTAAGAGGATAGGTCAGCCGGTTCACAGATTATGGTATGAGTTATTCAATCCGCAATTATCGAGATGCCTGAATTTATGTATAAGAAACGGGATTATAGAGGAGCCGCCGCCTGGACTGGACCTGGTTGAAATCGAGCCTTTAGGTCTAATGGCTAATGCCTTGTCTTCCGGTCAGGCCACGGCGTTCCAAAGATGGATAGCTATCGGTGTTGAGTTGAAAAAAGATATTCCGGAAATTCTCGATAATGTAAATATCGATGAAGGATACAGGAACCTCGGCAGGAAGATGGGAGTCAGACTGGAAGATATAAACAAGCCCGAAGTTAGAGACGAGATAAGGCGTGTAAGGCAGGAGCAGATAGATGCAAGGCAGGCCGCCGAGCTTGCGCAGATGGCAGGCCAGGCTTACGGTCAGGCCACAGGAGCGCCGGAAAAAGGCTCTCCGGCGGCTGCATTGATGGGGTCATAAAATGCCTAAATGGTTACATGAGAAACTGTCGCGAAGTGCAAATAAAAAAGGATTGAAGGGAGAAAGAAGAAACGCTTATGTCTACGGAACTATGGCAAGAATTGAGAAACGGCAAAAAAGAAGACCCTGAACAGCTTCTTATAGATTACAAAGAAACGTTCGGAACGGAAGCGGGCAAAAGGGTCTTGCTCGACCTCTGTAGAAAATCCACATATTCGAGGTCTGCTATTCCGGCCGGTGGCCCTATAGATAATAACAGATTATTAAAAGACGAGGCTCAACGGAGTTTCTTTTTGTACATAATTAATAAAGTATACGGAGAACCGCAAACAGAAAGGAAAGTAAATAATGGCTAATGTGATAGACCTTGACAATCTGACATTAAAAGATGTCGAAAAACTCAAAAATGCTCTCGGTATCAAAGAGCAGGAAACCCCGGAACAGATGTATGAAAGAATGCAGAGAGAGATAGGAACCAGACCCGGCTATATGAAAGTCATTCAAATCAATATGGGAAAGAATAAATATTTCTGTGAAACAGAAGAGCAGGAGCGCATATTCACAGAAAAACATTCCGGAATGAAAACGGAATCTTTTAAGATTGAGCTTCCTGTCTCCTCTGCCCGGAAATATTTGGATGACCCTGTAAATAAGGCCGCATTCGAGAGAAAGGAAGAAAAATAATGGACAAACCTATTGAAACACCGGTTGAAGCACCGCCTAATCCGGAACCTGTTCCTGAATATATAGGCAAAGACGGCTCATTAAAAGATGGCTGGAAAGGTCTTCTCGACGAGGATATTCGGGAAGAAAAATCACTTGACCAGTTCAAGCATATCAAGGGACTGGCAAAAAGTTTTCTTTACACCAAGAAGATGGTCGGTGCGGACGTAATGCCCGTTCCCAACGAAAAGTGGACTAACAAGGAATGGAACGAATTTTACGATAAGGTCGGACGGCCCCCCGTTGCGACCGATTATAATTTTATTAGGCCACCGGAGCTTCCTGCGGAACACTACAGCGAAAAGGTTGCTATGGAAGCCATGGAATTGTTTCATGGCCTTGGTTTTACACCAAAGCAGGCAAAAACAGTATTCGATTTCCATAACAATCTCGTAATTCAGGCGCTTAAGGCCGAACAGCAGAACAGAAAGCTCGAAGCGCAGACGGCCAAGGACGACCTTATCAACGAACTCGGCGCAGCCTACCAATCGAGAGAGCATCTTGGCAATCAGGCTCTTGAGATAGGCTGTAAAGGGGCCACTCCGACCCCCGAAGAAGACGAGGAGCTAAAGAAGATTTTAATCGAAGATTACGGCGCGAATCCATGGTTTACCAGATTTATGATGAATATAGGTAAGCACTTCGCCGAGCATACTTCCGAGATAGTCTCTACGGTTCCCACGCCGGGCGACTTACAGCAGCAGATAACCGAAATAATGTCGAAACCCGAATATACGAGTAAAGACATAAAAGTCAGACAGCCTTTGATAGATAAAGTGCAAAGGTTGTATGAACAGATAAATAAATCAAAAGGGATTAGCTAAGCAGCCCCCTAAACTTGGATTACCTTTCACAAGAAGGCCCAGAAGATTGCGGTAAACCGCACGCTTACCAACGTTAGGTAGGATAGGCCCGATTGCGGACTACCAATCCGAATTATTGTCAATTTGATAATTTGAAAGGTTATCTATGAGTGTTCAGATACCGGTTGCATTCGTTGACCAGTACAAAGGCAACATTCTTTTATTGTCTCAGCAGAAAACAAGTAAGCTCAGGCAATGCTGCAGAATGGAGCCAATGACCGGCGACGCAATGTACGTAGAGCGCATAGGCTCGACTTCTATGCAGCTCATAGCAGACCGGCACGGCGATACTCCTCAGATTGACACTCCGCATTCACGTCGAAAGCTGACCACTGCAGACTATAACTGGTCGGACAAGATTGACAAGCTCGACAAGCTTAAAATGCTTATCGATCCTCAGTCAACTTATGTCCAAAACGCAGTTGCAGCGGCCAACAGGACGATAGACGATGTGATTATTACCGCACTCGGCGGGCCTGCTTACGGCGGCCATGCCGGAGGAACGACGGTAAATAATTACGATGTCGGTGAGTGCAGGCTGGTCGAATCCGATGGTACTATAGCCACGGCCGGAAGTGACTGGAGCAATACGACCGAAACAGGTCTTACTATTGCGAAGGTCTTAACATGCAAACAATTACTCGACGATGCCGAGATTGACGGGTCACGTCAGCGGTATTTCGTCACAAATCCTTACAATATCAATCAGTTGCTCAACACAACCGAGATCAAAAGCTCCGATTACAATACCGTAAAGGCGCTTGCCCAGGGCCAGATTGATACGTTTTGCGGATTCAGGTTTATTATGAGTACGAGACTCGCCGCCGATGATACCGACACCGGCGCGACCAAGTGCTACGCCTTCGCTCAGGACGCGATAGTTCTCTCTATCGCCGAAGAGCCGACGGTGGAAATAGACAGGCTTCCGACAAAGAACTATACGACTCAGGTATATGTTGAGCTGAGTCTCGGAGCAACCAGAGTAGAAGGCCCGGCGGTAGTCGGAATAACGCTCGATACGGTATAAGGGGAAAAATTATGAGTTCAATTTTTACATTACCACATCGTCCTCTTGATTGGGGCGCGTCGCCACAGGATAAAACCGGTGACAATATGTACGGCTACTATACCGCTGAGACTACTCAACGATATATTTACGGCACAAGGGGAATAACATGGGACGGAAGAGTCTTTAAGTATGCCCACTCGCTCGACACTCTCTACGCCGGATACGGCGCGAGAAACGGGGCAAGTGCGGACGTCTCCACCCTGATAAATTCCAATACCACTATAGCAATAGTCGCCGGTGACAGGACGACTACGGTTACAGTTGCCGCCACCGAAGGTTATGCCGCTGATGGTGTGGTTGCCAAAGACGAGCTTGCCGGTGCGTTTATGGTCATAGGTCACGGTGGAGCTACTACGACAGAGACCCGAATGATTATAGGTAATGACGCGGTGGCTTCGGGCGGCGGTACGACTATTGTTACTGCTGAATGGCCTTGGGCTATTGCTCATGCGGCAGGCTTCATGGAGCTACCGTTGAATCCTTACCGTTATCTCATTAAGACCTCAGAAGTCGCCTCAGTAATGGGCGTACCGAATATAAGCACGACCACAGGATACAACATCTGGATACAGACGTGGGGGCCGTGCTGGTGCGTGCCCGGCGGTAACGATACAACGCCAGGTGACAGTGCCAATGACAGGACTGTTGTGTTCGTTGGTGACGGTTCGGTTAACGGAGTAACTTCGATTACACTCGAAAACGGCTATCAGGTAGCCGGATTCATTATCGACGCCACCGAAATAGGAACGGGATGTATGCCGTTAGTTATGTTGCAAATTAGTGTTTAACCGGGAAGGGGGCCGAGGTTCTTTCCTTTCTCAGCCCCCTGCCCTTGCTTGAAAGGAATATATTGTGTCAAAAGAAGAAAAAAAAGAATTGACAGTAGAAGAATGTCAAGAAAAACGGGCAAAAGAAAGACAAGATGCAGCTAATAAAAAGAGCAAAAGGTAATGCCGGCGACATAGTTCCGCCTAATATGCCAGAGAAGGACGTGAAAGAAGAAGTTCTTAGCAGAAACGCAAAGGCCGGATATTGCACGAAATACGGAGAACCTGCCTGCTGTACGAAGATACAGGCAATTTGTTCTTTTGATTTCCTGCCGACAAAAATTAACGGAAAAATTATAAAGGAGATAAATAATGGCAGCATCAGCCAATGACATATTCTGGGCTTATAACTGGTATATCAGGCATAACCCGTACAAGAATATCGATAATATGACAGACGATGATTTGGTTCGCATGAGAGACTTATTCGTAGCGGCGAATTCAGAGTTGAGTACGACAGCTTCTTATTCGTCTGCGGAATTTCCCGGCGCTATAACGGCAGCGGCAACGACGGCGGCCGTAAATCAGGCGACATATCCTGAAAAACACAAAGGAGCATAATCATGGCACTTGACGCAGTTAGCACACCGACAATAGTAGAAAGCGTTCCGTTTCGCGGTCAGACTACCGCTGGTGTAAACGGATATGATACCGATGCCTCGACCGCTATAGATTTCATTTCAGCGCCCGGGTCAGGCAAATCTCTGTATCTGCAAAAAATCATTTTGCAAAGCGACGATGCGGACGCCCATCCCCAGATACAGGACGGAGACGGAACAGTACTTTTCGGGCCGTTAATGTCAGCGGTAGAAGGCCCATCTTTGACTCTGGATTTGGGTGAAGGCGCTATAAAGGTAACTTCCAATAAAGCAGTTGCCCTGAAAGCGGCGGCGGCGGGAAATGTTTTCGTTTTTGTAAAATACAAGACAGCAGAGGATTAATTATGGCTTCCACCGAAGTTGAAATAGTTAATATGGCCCTGAACCGTATCGGTCAGCCTTCGATAACGTCCGCCCAGTATACGGCAGGAACAGAGGTAGTGCCGAGCTATTGTGTTCTTCATTATGCCCAGTGCAGGGACTTTCTTTTGAGAATGCACTTATGGCGGTTTGCCATAGCGAGAGCAACTTTAACGGCAACGACCGACGACCCGATAGGACAATGGACTTACGCATGGTCTCTGCCGTCGGATTATTTGAGAATGCTGTACTGGTGGGACGATAACGATACGAAAAAGGAAGTGTCTCTGTATTCTTACGAACTTGCCGGTAAGGTGATGTATACAAACGAAACTCCCGTAAAGATAAAGTATATCAAGAAAGAGACAACAGTGACAAATTTCGACCCGTTATTTATGGAAGTTCTCATTTTACAGCTTGCCAGAAGACTTGTCGTTCCGATAGCCGGAGTGAAAAATACTCTTAAGAAAGATATAGATGAAGAGCTTGTTCCTTTAATGCACAAAGTCAGAGTTATAGACAAGCAGGAACAAAATACGGTAGGTCGTGGCGAAATGGATACGTGGAACGATGCAATGTTCGGATTCGGCCTTAGAGACCCGACCAAGTTAGGAAGTAATTAATGCTCTCGGTTGTAATAACAGCTTTAAACGAGCCTTATCTTCAAAGGACTATAGATTCGGTTTTCGATATGGCCGGAGGTGAGGTGGAAGTTATAGCTGTTCTTGACGGCTATCGTAACGAAATCAGAGACCATAAGAATTTGACTTTGATATATCACTGCAAACCTCACGGGCAGAGACATTCAATAAACGAAGCGGCCAGTCTCGCCAGAGGCAAGTACCTGATGAAACTCGATGCCCATTGTATTCTGGGCAAAGGTTTTGATGTTATTCTTAAAAAGGACTGTGAGCCGGACTGGACTGTCATACCGAGAAGGCACGGAGTGATAGAGGATAAATGGAAACGAAGGCCGGGTAAAGTTGATTATATGAGATTGACATGTCCCGACGAGCCTGGCGATTTAGGATTGCGCGCAAAGGCGTGGCCCGAATATCGCTCTCGCGGTAACGGCCTCATAGATGATGTAATGACCTGCCAGGGTTCAGGCTGGTTTCAATATTTGGATACATTTTGGAGGCTTGGCGGTTTGGACGAGAAGCATGGTCACTGGGGCGCTATGGGGTGCGAAATTGGAAATAAGACATGGTTGTCCGGCGGAAGAGTGGTTGTCAATAAAAATACCTGGTATGCCCACTGGCAGAGGGGAAGAAAACATACTAAAGACGATATTACGACAACCAGCAGATTTTATCATCTACCGAGAAAAGTTGTTAAGGATGCGCACGCTTACGCTAAGGATTTATGGCTGAATAACAAGTGGCCTCTTCAGAAAAGGGATTTTAACTGGCTGCTGAAAAAATTCTGGCCGATTCCGGGATGGGAAAAATGGCAAATCCAATAAGAATAAAAGGAATGACGAGACATAATCTGTACGAGCAGTTTGCTCGGCGCGGCTATAAAGTCGGTGCGGAAATAGGAGTATTTCGCGGAAGAAACGCCCTTGATATTTGCCGTACAATTCCCGGCGTAAGACTTTATGGTATAGACCACTGGCAACGTGAAGGTTCTTTTAAAACAATGCAGAAGGTAATGAAAAATTATATACGAAGAGGCCGGTTTGTTGTTGTAAAAAATGACAGTATAACAGCCCTGAAAGATTTTAAGGACGAATCTCTGGACTTCGTTTATATCGATGCCGACCATAATTTCGACTCGATTATTCAGGACCTGATTCACTGGTCCCGCAAAGTCAGAAACGGAGGCACAGTATCGGGACATGACTATTTTATTAATTACAAAAAGCATGTAATAAATGCAGTGGATGCGTTCACCTGTGCCCACAATATAGATTTTTACATAACGGACGAAAAAGTAAGGAAAGGAAAAAAAGTCGAAAGCTTTTTTTGGGAAAAATGTTAAGTGTATTAATACCATCAAGAAATGAATTTTTACTTGCGAAGACTATAGAAACAATTCTTGCGGCAGCACATGGTGATATAGAGATTATTGCGGTTCTCGACGGTTGCCGGGACAGACCTAAAGTAAAAGAAGATTCCAGAGTTACATTGATTAGATTCAATGAGCCGATGGGTCAACGACATGCAGTAAATGAGGCGGCAAAAATTGCGAAGGGTAAATATATATTAAAGACCGATGCCCACTCCACTTTCGACAAAGGGTTCGATGTAAAACTTATCGAGAACTGCGAATATGACTGGACTGTCATACCGAGAATGTATAATCTTCACGCCTTCGACTGGGTATGCAAAAACGGACATACGTATTATCAGGATAAAGCCAATCCGGATATAGAGAATAAATGTCCAGAATGCGGAGAGATTCTGAAAATAAAATATGTCTGGAAAATCCGAAAGCATAAACGAACCGATTTTATGTATATGGACAAGAATCTCCGAGTCCAGTACTGGGGCAAGTACGAGAAAAAACCGGAGGCTCAGGGAGATATAGTAGATGTAATGAACGGGCAGGGCGCCTGCTGGTTTCAGCATAAGGAAAGATTCTTTGAACTTGGCGGTCTCGACGAAAAACATGGAAGCTGGGGACAGGTAGGATGTGAAATCGCATGTAAGGCGTGGCTGTCGGGCGGCTCGCTGAAAGTTAATAAGAAGACGTGGTTCGCCCATGTATTCAGAACTACCGGTTCGTTCGGCTTTCCGTATCATATAAGAGGCTCGGAACAGGAAAAGGCGAGAAGATATTCCCGTGACCTGTGGCTGAATAACAAGTGGCCTCTGCAAAAAAGAAAATTTTCTTGGCTGATAGAAAAATTCGATCCGCCAGGCTGGGATAATAAGTTTCCCACTATCGAACAGATAAAAACCGACATACGCAAACAGGACGTTTTCTGCGATACGATGTATGTCGATGATGTCTGGGAAGACAGATTGGAATATTGCGAGAGCCGAAAATGCCGGGCTTTTCTCGAAAGATATAACAAGAAAAATCCCGATATGGACGAGACCACCAGATTAAAAGCCAATCCCGACAAATCATGCGAGAATTTCTTCGATAGTTTCAGGAGGTTTACCCGCATGGTTCTCGACGGCGAATCTTTCGTATTCGAGGATACCGATTATTACAAATATCTGATTAATCATCTTAATCCCCACGACTTAATCCCGGAAATATCGAAAAAAGGCAGGCGTCATATAACGAGAAAAATCAAAAATTCATTCGACTTAATAAAGAATATTCAAAACGAAGGAATGCGTGAACCACTCGATATGTGGAGAGACGGTGATAGAAAGATAATCCGAAAAGGAATGAGACGGCTCGTAATCTTAAAGGAAATAGGTATTCATACCATGCCGGTCAGGGTCTGGAAAAACGAGGATTCGTATTATAAATATCAGATGCAGTCGGGGGCGGACTTAAGGCATATACCGAAAAAATGGAGGCTCAGATATGCCGGATAAGGGAATAGTATATTATACGGACAATATATTAAAAGAATCTTTCGCCTGCGTAATACGAAAGATACTTAAGCTGTCCGCCGGTGCTGTTCCGATAGTCTGGGTTTCGCAAAAACCGATTAACGAAGAGCCGAATATCGTTGTCGGCAAAATAGGAAGAAATCACAAATCTATATGTATTCAGATACTCGAAGGATTGAAGTCGCTTAGTACCGATATAGTATTTTTAGCCGAGCATGATGTGATATACCATCCGAGTCACTTCTATTTCATGCCGCCAAGAGAAGATATATTTTATTATAACCGTAACAGGTACTGGCTGGACTCCAGGACGGGACAAGCATCGACAAACTCGAACTGTTTCGGCGCTTTGAGCCAGCTTTCATCATATAGAAAACTCGCCGAGGTACATTACGAAGAAAGATTAAATGCTTATAACAAAGGTATTAACGTAAGAAAATTTCACGGTACTGAACCAGGCAAGCACAAGGGTAATATTCTCACCAATTACGGGATAGACGAATTTTTTTCCGAATGGCCGAATATAGACATACGCCATGATAAAAATTTTACGAAGTCGGACAGGTTCAAGGGAAATTACATACTCGTTGATACTATTCCGTACTGGGGACGAACAAAGAACAGATACGAAGAATTTATAGACTCCTTGCGGGGGGAGTCGGTAAGGAGTTGTAATTATGGCAATAAGCTGCGATTCGACAATAACGGTATTGGATATACCGAATAAAATTATCAATATTAAGGCTGATATTTCAGTGGATGAGGGGCCGACGCATACGGTCATTGTAGAGAACGGAGATATGTCAACCGGACTGAAAAAGGCAGAGCTGGCTAATATTGTATGGGACAAATTTTTGGTTAAATACAATCAACAATTAGCAGAAGAAGGAATTGCGGATGAAATTACCGCTCTGGAAACTGCTTTGAATACTAATATTGAAGCGAGGGAACTATAATGGCCGAGCATGTTACTCTCGGCGGGATAACTTCGATAGCGTTCCAAAAGAATCCGGACTTTATATTGTGGTGTACCC
>JAFGPS010000203.1 GCA_016936075.1 Sedimentisphaerales bacterium
AAAGACTTGTTTGCAGTTCTTCGATATTTCCTTTCTGCAAACTCACTCTATAAGAAGTGACCGAGCTTTTCTCGGCGCACCAACGGGTTGCGGATACATGACGTTTGCTGGAGCTTTGCGGAAGCAAATGTGGCGCAGCCCGAAGCGATAGCGAAGCATGTATTCGCTGTTATGTTTAGTGCCCGGCCGATTTGGTTAAATCCTCCTAAAGTACAAGGATGTACTTTAGGGTTGAATATCCATACTCAAGTTACTCTTCCCAAGATTGCAATCCGAGCAAAGGGTCTGAAGATTTTCTATTACAGTTTCCCCTCCTTTTCCCCAAGGAATAATATGATCTACTTCAAGCTTTAAGTCCGGTGTTGTAGCTGGTGATCGTCCACATATTTTGCATTTGAAATTATCTTTTCTCATGACAATAAATCTTAATCTTAAGCCAATATTTCGATTTGTTCTATGATAATTATTATCAATAATATGGAGATTTTGGATATTTTCAGATTCATCTAAAGAGGATCCTGCTTCATTAATATATTCTACAAATGCTTCTAATGCTTTTCTCCAGCCTTTAAACCGCCGTTTATATCCTGCGTAAGAATATTTAGAAAGTGGTTTTTCTATATCACTTGGATAAGGTTGTCGCCCAAGTTTGATCCAAACTTCTTCTAAATTAAGGAACCAATCTTCTATAGAAATATCATAATTTCTAGATTTTTCTAATCCCGCTGCTTCAAGTGCATTTAACCAATTGCCAAATTGACGTTTAAAAGGAGCAATGCTATATTTTCCATTATCACTATATTCTTTGGCTGTTAATGTTTTTTTCCCTAGCTTATCTGCAACACGAATTAGTTCTTTCGTTAGATCAACAATACTTAAGTTACGGTTATTATCTTCCAATTCAAATTTCATAACCTTTTCCAATTTTTATAGGAATCGAGGCCACGGATGGCCGAGAACTAATAAATTCTTAGGCCGGGCATTGAACATAACGTGTGCCGCACCCGCCCGACGTTTTGCGCCTATAATTTAATTGCCCGACGGAGCGAAGCGACATGACGGGCGATTGTTCCATAGTCAACCGCGCAAAATGTTGGGCTGCGGCTGTTGTGGGCTGTAAATTGGAACGCTACCATAGTGTAAATGCATTTCGCGGCGGCTCTTCGTCTTTTCTTTTTTGTATTTCAGCCCGTTTTCTTTCTCTTCGGCGGCGCATTTCTTTCATTGTATTTAGTAGCTGCTTCCTTTTGATGTTATACCAAGGGGGGGTGCCATTCTGCGATTGTGGTTTATGGTGTCAAGTGAAAAATAATATAGGTATGAACCGCATATTTCTGTATGAGGCATCTGGCGTAAACATTTAAGGCAATTTCTTTAGCTTTTTAATTGGCAAGATTTCAGATATTAAAAGTAGCCTAATGCAAATAAAATGTATTTAAGTATGATTCATAATATGCCGTAACACATTACAAAATAAGCTATTAATAAAAATAAAAATAAAATTGATGCATAATTGTGATTCGTTGTGTATATTTACTATCATGCAGGTATCAATAAAACATAGCTCCAGTTCGTTCCGGAAACCTCCGCAAATTATCCTTTATAACTACCATGACCACAAGTCATTTCTTCGAGATATTATTGAGTATCTCCGGAAGGCTACATACCGTTTTTCGCTAAGGAAACTCGCAAATGCTGCCGGATTTTCGACGCCGAATATCTTTCAACAGATAATTAAAGGAAACCGTAAGCTCAATGACGACGGAATCGCCCGAATTGCGTTTTTACTGCAACTGAATGATAACGAAAAATCCTTTTTCAACAATCTCGTAAAAATGGGGCAGGCGGAAAGCCATGAAGAGAAAAACAAGTTTTATAAACAGATGGCTGGTTCTCCCCGATACTCGGTTCTCAACAAAGATGACAAGAAAGTCTACCAATACTATTCTCACTGGTACTATCCGGTTATCCGCGAATTGGTCACTACGGCAAGTTTTTGCACTGATCCTGCATGGATTGCACGACGCATTGCACCGCCGATAACGGCAGCGGAAGCGGCGAAAGCCATGAGGACGCTTGAGAAATTGGGGCAGCTGCGCAGAACAGAAGGTGGATATGAGCAGCTTTCGCCCGTAGTGACGACTGGCGAAACGGTCTCTTCTGTCGCGGTGACGAATTATCACAAGGCAATGATAGCAAAAGCTGGTGAATCACTCGACCGATTCCCGCATACGCGGCGAAACATCTCTTCGCTTACATTCGCAGCATCGGCAGAAACCTACAGCGCAATAGTGAAGGAAGTTTTTGCGCTACAACAACGAATAATCGATATGCTTGAGAAAGATAAAGAACCTGCTGAAGTTTTTCAACTGAACTTTCAGGTTTTTCCTTGTACAGGTCAACAAAGCGAGGAAGAAATAGAATGAAATACAGTACCTTTTCGTTATGCTGCCTGATTTTTGTAATGGGCTGTTCAACGAACAATGATGTTGCTGTAACGCAGACCGGCAATCCAACACAGGTAAGCCTGATGATTAAAGCAGATACTTCCGGTGCTACGCAAGGAGTATCTCTCCCAAAACGTACCGTAACAGGTATAACTATTGAAAGCGCCTACATTGTCGTTAAGAAAGTTGAAATGGAACCTGTTGATGGAACTGAAATTGTGCTCTTTCAAGGCCAAAATCCTTATATAGTAGAGCTTCTCCCTGATGGCGGTTCAGGTTTGGTAGATACAACCCATGTGAACGGTGTCAACACCTATGAAAGCGTAGAAGTTGAGTTTGGGCCATTCTCTGTGCTTGATTCAACTGTGCAATTGCCCGACACACTCCTGAAAACAAATAGCGTGCTTGTTAGGGGCTATGTAAACAGCAATCCGCTTGATTCTTTTGTTTTCGCAAGCAACATTGCAGGCGATTTTGAGTTTCCGCTTGATTCTGCTCTGATGATCGCAGATTCAACAGGCGCCAATATATTGGTAAGCTTAAAAGTATATGAATGGTTCACCGATTCAGTTGGTAATACCCTGGATCCACGAGATGTCGCAAACAGATCAAGTATTGAGGAAAATTTGCTTGGATCGGTTTCGGTTAGTGAGCATGAGGGTGACTTCGAATCAGATGAATAGCCGTACACACAATTATTGGGGAGGACTTATGAGATGGCTTACTTGTATGGTGCTGACAGTGGTAACGGGCCTTGCGAATGCGGTCACAATGAATATCCAAGGAAAGATTGTAAATGCCAACCAGCAGCCGTTAAGCGGGGCCATAGCCATGCTCGCATCTTCAGGACAGAGCACAATAAGCGGAGGAGATGGGGCTTTTGCGCTTACTAATACTAACGCAATCTCGACAGAGATAGGCGAGGTTGCTATTAATAAAGGGACAATTCAAATTCGGGGAAATACTATCTACTTTTTGTTTCCGCAGTCGGAGTTG
>JAFGPS010000204.1 GCA_016936075.1 Sedimentisphaerales bacterium
AGATGACTGGGACTAAGTCGTAACAAGGTAGCCGTAGGGGAACCTGCGGCTGGATCACCTCCTTTCTAGGGATATACTAGAACGCTTCTCGTTTATAGACGAGTAAGTTGTATGTCAGGCCTTTCGCTGTTTTTTTTTGGTTTAGCTGTTCTTGATATAACGCCCTGTACTTCGGTGCAGGGCTTTTTTTATGCGCCCTGCACCGAGAAATTCTAAATACTAATATCTAAATCCTAAAAAATATCAAACATTAGGAATTAGAACCTTGGATTTAGGATTTCCAGCAGAAGACTGGTTTCGAGTCTTTTTTTTCGCCCATACCGAAAAACTTTAAATTGTAATTTATAATTCCCCAAAAAAAAGATACAATTACTTTTATAGATAGGAAAAATAATTTAAGAATACAATGTTATAATATTGGGTGAGATTTATGTTTGATAATCAATTCTATAAGAAATTTATAATTATATTTATAATATTTATATTTTTCTGTACTGGTATTACTAATGCAAGGCCATATTACTATACACGGGATGACCAAAGAACAAGCGATACAAATAAACAAAGAGCAGAAAGCAATATCAATCTTACTCCTGATTTTATTTTAAAAACAATGTGGGAAGAACCTGTTCCCTGGAAATACGTTCTTGAAAAACATGGTGAAGAAAATTGGTTTGAACCTGACTACAATGATAGTAGTTGGAAACAAGGACAACCTTTGTTTGGTGCATGGTACCCAGAACTTGATGATCAAATCAAAACACAATGGACTAATGATATCTGGCTGCGTAGAGAGTTTATATTAGATTCCGAGCCGCCTAATGATGTATTAATTTATGCCAAATGGGATGATTCTATCAATATTTATATCAACGGCGTTCCTGCATTCAGTCGAGATTCCTGGACATATGGTTACGAATATCAAAGAATTAATCTGCAAGCCGCAAAAAAACTGAAAAAAGGAAAAAATATTATTGCAATTTATTGCCATAATAACGGCGGTCCCGGCTACGTTGATTGTGGTATTTCAAAAAATATTTTTGAGACGATTCCATGTACAGGGTATGAATTGCATACGGAACTGGAAATATATTACCGTGAAGTCAAAAAATTCATGGAAACAAATTTTATTCCTGCAGGTACACTATCTATAAGCAAGGGTGATAAAATAGTTCTTTCGAGGCGTTTTGGATGGGCTGATAATCAAAGAAAAAAAGCACTTGAAGGAAAAGCTATTTTTAGATTGGCGAGTAATGATAAACTAATTACAAAAGCTGCTATCGTTAATTTAGTTAAAAAAAGACCAAAACTTCCGGATGGGAAATATCTATCAGATAAAACACTAATATTTAAAATATTTCAATTATATGGAATTGATGACCGTCCTGATGAAGAAATTGATTCTCAAATAAAGAAGGTAACAATTGATAATCTCATAAATCATAATAGTGGGATATTTGAACTACCTTCTGCCTCTCAACTCTATCAGGATATGGATGTTCAGACTGGTCTTGCTGCAAAGGCTGATAGCGCCAAGTGGATATTAAAGCAAACTACACACTTTGAACCAGGTACACAAGGCCAATATTGCAGTTCTGCATATTTCATGCTGCGATATATTGTTGAACTTGTTTCCGGGATGGAATTAGAAGATTATCTTAACAAATATATTTTTAAGCCTATAGGTTTTGATGAGGTGGCAATTTCATATGAAGAAATGAGTGGTCGGCATCCTAACGAGATATGGTATGCAGATATTGATGCACCATATGACAGGTATATAAATTTAGAAAACTACTTAGCGCTAAGCGCTTCAAGCGATGCTATGGTGAAATTTTTGCGATGGTACCACCTTGGTACGCTCGAGCGAATGTACTATGCTGGAAAATGGAAGCCATCAGATAATGGTACCGGCGCGTTTTTTGGAGGTATGGAAGGGACATTTTCATATACATTACAAAGACGTTTTGATGAAGTAAATATATGCTTGATTTTCAATAAAGCAGGTTCATTTAACTCAATATGTTCTCGGTTAGAAGAGATTACAAATTCAATCGATCCTGATGTTTGGAATAATTTAAATTAAAATTAACCAAAGAGCTCTAATATCTTTGTTATTTTGAACTTATTCTTAATAACTATTCTTTATCCTTCTATCTACTGTCTTCTGTCTACTGACTTCTCTTTAATCATTGAAATTCAATATAGCGAACTCACCGCGGTATTTTTTTGCAACTTTATCATATGCCTTAGCGGCCTCAATCTCATCTGTGTAATAACCGAATCCTCGCTGTTTGCCGTTGACAGTAAGCTGCACCTGCCATTTCTTTCTGTTATTGTTCCAGTGAATACCTGTGTATTGTGTGTTTGATTTTTTCCTGTTTTGCTTAGAGTTCCAGTTATTTTGTTGCCTCGTCGCCGGCCGGAGGTTCGATTTGCGATTATCATTGCGTATGCGGTTGATATGGTCAACGAACAAATCATCATCGACAGGGCAAAGCTCTCTATGCATCATAATGCTTTGCTCACTACCTTTGCGCAGCTTTCTGGGAATTTTACGAGCCGCGTAACCATAATTCGTGCAATGCCATTTATATTCACTGAGCCAACCGAAATCTTCCGGATCGACGATAGCGTATTTGCCTTTTGTCAGCTTTATCCGGCGAAAAGCGTAGCCGTAGTGAATACGTCGATACAGAAGTACAATCCATACTCCGATACGTACAAAAACAGCCGGTACCGGCAAAGAAAAAGAAATGTCGATTTTAGTCAGATTGAACACGGTATATTTCTTATCCGCAGATTAACGCAGATTTACACAGATTATTGACTTTGTCATTCCGCACTTGTTGCGGAATCCAGCTTTGTAGGCCCCATGGAATTTATCATGGGATATTGTGGAGATGCTAGCGTGTATGTCATAAGCTTTCAGCCATCAGACTAAATACTAACGACTAAATACTAAAAGCTATACGCTCTACGCTAAACGCTAATCCCTATTGTTCCTGGGCTCGCTTGCCCTGAAAAACCGTGCCGCTCAGCGGCTAATCGTCCGGCTGTGCTGCCGGAATTGCATATACGATGTATTCTAAATAAAGTTCTATAGATACAAAACAATATACAATATTTACTATTATATAAACATGTTAAAATATGTAAATAAAATTCTTAAAAAAAATAAATATTTATCCGCAGATGAACGCAGATTTGCGCAGATTAGAGACTTTGCCATTGCGAGACTTCGTAGCTCCAGCGAAGTAGTCGCTTAAATATTCAATATTTTGACAAAAAATACTGTCTACTGACTCCTGGCTCCTGAATTCTTGTAAAAAATTTAATATATTTTCATTTTTTTCAATTTTATAGTCAACATTTTACCTCTGTGAATGACCTTATATATTGTATCGCTGGATTTCTGCGCTGAAATATTAGTATTAACCACTGATTGAGCCTATGGATAAGGATTATAGACTTTGCCTGCCTCGGCGAAGTCTATAACGAAGTCTGGTCATTCTCGCGCAGGCGGGAATCCAGAAACTAAATACAAACGACTAAATACTATTCACATTTATTTAAAAGGATTTGCTTAAAAAAACGATAATAAATATAATTATTAACAATAAAGAGGTATTCGGCGAAATTGGCCGAGAGCGTGCGTATTTCCACTCATCAAATAATTTCGCAGAGTAATAAATAAATATTTGATTAAAAGAATCAAATATAAATTATGTCCCAAATACAAAACATAATGATAGATTTTGACAAGATCAAGGATGTTGCTCTTCGTGGAATTATAAGAACTTCAGTTTTTATGGGGCTAGGGATTAATGCTGCAAGGGATGATCATTTAAGAGAGTATCAACTTTCTGACTTGATGATGTTTCGCGTAATGCCAGAAAGTGTTGACGATCAAACTCTCGCTACGTTCAAAAGTGAATTTCATCAGTGGATAGTCTCTAATGGATTGAGAGAACTGGTTGAAACTTTTGCATCGTTCTTGGATGAGATTTATAAGGCATGTGTTTTGATAAAGAGGAATAAAACAAAAGTAATTCATGAAGACGTGAATAGAAGCCTATATAAATTTGAAAAAATGGGTGTAACAAATAAGCTGAGTCTTTTGAGGAGTGAGTTTTCAATTTTCACTGATAGAGAGAAATACATTAGCAGCATAATTAAAGCTAGAAACTGCATAACTCATAGACAAGGAAAAGTTGGGCCTGAAGATATTAGAGGTAAAGGAACATTTCGCTTAGTATGGCTTGGTATGGAAATCTATGCAGAGACAACAAGTGGGCGTTGACGCTCTCTAATGCCGCCATTTCCAAAGGATAACATAGTATTGGAGTCTGGTGATAGAGTAATGTTGAGTTGTATTGATAGGATTAAAGAATATAAGCTTGGCGAAATAGTTTCTTTCACTCCTAATGATATTGGTGAAATATGTATTCTATTTCGTATAGTAACTGATGATATTACTAAATCGGCGTTGGAATATGCTAAAAACGGTGGACTTGAAATTCAATATAAAGGGGATTAAAAGTGTCTTTGGAGAAATAAAAGGGTGCAGTACAAATAATTGTTAAGAGGGAAAGATTGTAAATGAAAGAATCGGAGAGAATAATTCCACCTCATGGTGGTTATAGAAAGTTGAGGAGTTTTCAGACGGCTCAGATTGTTCATGACGCAACTGTAATCTTTTGCGAGAGGTTTGTCGATAAGTTTTCGCGAACACGTGACCAGATGGTACAGGCCGCACGGAGCAGCGTGCAGAATATTGCGGAAGGGAGTATGGCTTCAGCTACTTCCAAAAAGACAGAACTGAAATTAACGAATGTAGCACGTGCAAGTTTGGAAGAGCTTCTTCTTGATTATGAGGATTTTCTGAGGCATAAGGGGCTTGCGCTTTGGGATAAGAATTCGCCGAAAGCTCTGGATGTTAGGAATCGATATAAATCTGACAGGTCTGACTCTTCGGACAAGTCTGACAGGTCGGACGAGTCTGATCCTTATTCTATCAAACAAGCACAACCTGAAGTTGCGGCTAACACTCTTATCTGTCTTATAAACCAAGCATCATTTCTATTGAACAGGCAAATTCAAAAACTGGAGGAATCTTTCCTGAATGAAGGCGGTTTTACTGAACGCATGTATAAAGCCAGAATGAAGAACAGGAAAAAATAAAAATACAATAGACAGCATATTTGAAATAATAAAGGGCGTCTTGTTTTAGTAAGACGCCCTTTATGTTTTTTGAAAAATATGGATTATTTGATATTTTTCTTTTGTATTGTCCATCCTTCCATTTTTGAGACGCCGCAGTCGTCGCCTTCGAACATTTTTGCGGCTTCTTTGTCACCCTTTAATTGCCACTGGAACCAGGCTGTAGCTACTATCGCAAAGTCGCCACCATGTGGACGATCATATGTGCCTGTGTGGCCAACGTCTAAGTTAGCCGCTGCGACTGGTACGTGATTAATCAGGCTAAAATCGTTCATGCCGTTTTCGTATGCAATATCCGATTCTCCACCTAAAATATAAATTGTAGGTGTGTGCAGTTTTTCGAGATGAGATTTTGGTAGTGGTGGCATAAAGGGCATAGGGCTTGGTACAGGCTGAATGCCGCTGTTGCAAATCATCGCGGTTGTGATTCGCTTGTCAGGGGCAACTTCCAGAGTTTGCAATCCGCCGCAGGACATGCCGGCTGCCGCAATTTTGCTTGTATCGAGTTTGCCGTAATATATGCTTGTTTCGTTGCTATCCTGTGCGATGGCCCAGTCGATAGCGTCGAGCAATTGCGAAGACTGTGAACTTCCTCGGCCTCGCTGGCCTTCCTGGGGCATGTGACCTATTGCAATTACGAGAAAGCCGTGAGAGGCTACTTCAGATAAAAAGTTTACATGTTCCCATGGCGAATTTGCGCAGGCTCCGTTTCCCCATGCGATTATCGGGAGTTTATTTTTCTTGCCGAAATTTGTCAGGTCGTCTGGTCTGAAAATTGTATGTGTTGTTAATGTGCCATCGGTTGCCATAATAGCTTTAAAGGGGCCAGTGCCGCCGTCTTCGATTACCCTGGAAGCTGTCTCTGTTGAAATAGGCTCGAGTTGTGTTTTACCGGTTAATGATTGGCAGCCGCTTAATGAAGAGATGAGAAGAGCTGTTGCGATACAAATAAGATAGATCCTTAAATTAGTCATTAGAAATCCTTTCAAAAACTTTATTTATATTACCTGTGTATTATTATGTAAGAACATTATCAAATAAATTAATAGCAGTCAATAATTAGATGAAGCGTAAAATTCACTCATTGAAATATCAACAAATTAAAAAAGGGCGTCTTGTTATTAGTAAGACGCCCTTTATGTTTAAGAAAAATATAAGGATTATTTAATATTTTTCTTTTGTATTGTCCATCCTTCCATTTTAGCCACGCCGCATGGTTCTCCTTCGAACATTTTCGCGGCTTCTTTGTCACCCTTTAACTGCCATTCCAACCATGCTGAAGCAACCTTTGCGAAATCGCCGCCGTGAGGCTGCGTATATGTACCGCCGTGACCGACTGGAAGATTTGCGGTGAATGCAGGAATCTTCTCGAGTTTATCGAAATCGTCCATGCCGTTTGCATATGCGATATCAGATTCACCACCGAGGATGAAAATAATTGAGCCGTGAACTTTCTCGAGGTGAGATTTTGGCAATGCAGGCATTCCACCCATTCCGCCGCCGCCGTCACCGAAGAGACCACTGTTGCAAATCATAACAGTTGAAACTCTTTCGTCTGGAGCTGCCTGATATGCCTGGATACCGCCGCATGACATACCTGCAACCGCAATCTTGCTTGTATCGAGTTTGCCGTAATATATGCTTGATTCGTTGGTATCCTGAGCGATTGCCCAATCGATAGCTTCGATTAATTGTGATTCGGCGTTTTCGTCAGATGCTGCCGGGGCTGTACCACCACGAGTACCTCTTCCACCCATCATACCTCCGGGCATTCCACCGCCAGCGCCGCCCATCATGCCACCGGGCATTGCGACTCTTCCGCGTCTTGCGCCAGGAGCCTGGCCGTCTGCGGCTGCTCCGTCTGGAGCAGGAGCAGGTGTTGGTGCTGCGCCTCTACCACCGCGTCCACCCATCATTCCGCCGGGCATACCGCCGCCAGCTCCGCCTCTGCCGCCCATCATACCGGGCATTCCACCGCCAGCACCGCGTCCGCCACCAGCGCCGCCTTGCGGCATTGGTCCAATTGCGATGACGAGGTAACCGTGTGAGGCTACTTCAGATAAGAAGTTTAAGTGTCCGCTTGGTGAATTTGCACAGCCGCCGTTGCCCCATGCGATAATCGGGAGCTTTGTTTTGTCACTGATAAGGCTCATATCCGCTGGACGGAAAATAGTAAATTGCGATAAGCTGCTGTCTGAAGCCATTATGGCCTTAAAAGCACCTGTGCCGCCATCTTCTACTGTTGTTGATGCAGTCTCAGCTTTGTTTTCAGTCTTTGCTGATTCTGCTGCGTTTACTGTTTGTAAAACCAGTAACAGGCAGATTGCCGCATATAAAAAATACTTTCTTAGTTGATTCATTGATTTTCCTTTCAAAAAATTTCTTATTAAAATTATTATTACTTAAGATTATCAGTTAATCTATTTACAATCAATTAATTCAGAGCGGCTTCTATGTAACTTATTTTGTTACAATATTTCTTCTGGCAAGCCAGTCATAAAGTCTGTCTGTCCATGTCGCTATCGGCATGCCGGAACCTGAGCCGTTTGCATGGTCGTAAACATGAATCTCGACCGGGCGTCCGGCTTCCTTCCATAGTGCGAACAAAACCGCGCATCCATTTGTTACATTACGATGTCCATCCATGACGGCGATAAACAGGGGGGCTCCCTGTTGGGGCACATTCACATCGACCAGTGACGGGCCGTAAACAGTGGCTACGAAATCCGGATAGGCGTCCGGGGATTCTGTCACAGCCGTACCTATTGCGACTCCCCCTCCGGCTGAGAATCCCAGAATGCCAATACGTTTCGGATCAATATTATACTTGGCCGCGTCACGTCTGAGAACGCGGATAGCTTGATGTCCATCGGCAATTGCCATTTGTATTACTTCTGTATGCAATTGATTATCTGGTGCAGGATTGGCATTGCCGTTCCTGCTAAGAATTTCTCTGAATGAAAGTTCACCTCCCATACCAAATCCGCCGGGCATTCCGCCACCAATCATTCCACCTCGCATTGCTCCTCTTCCGCCAGCGCTGCCCGGCATAGTTCCTCTTGCTCCTCGAGTTCCAGAGGGAGCAGTGGCTGTACCAGATGCGGGGGGATTGTCAGGGACAACTCTATATTTAAGAATAAACGCGGCTATACCTTTGGAGTTGAGAATTTTCGCAACTTGTTCTGTTTCGGCGAAACCTAACATGCGCATTGCACCGCCTGGACAGAGTATGATAGCTGCTCCATTTGCTTTTTCCGGCTCGGGCAGAAATACTGTTAGAGTAGGATCAACAACGTTGGAATATGTCTTGCCATTGACTTTCTCGCTGAATGTCCAGTCTTCTGAACCGGGAGCTTTTCCCTGCCAGATTTTAATTGCTGGATTGGCCTGAATTTCAGAAGCGGCGGGGGATGATTGATTACTAATCGTTTGAGAAAATGTCGATGACATTGTCAAAACAACAATCAAGATAGTTGAAAATAGTAAATTCTTAATAATGCAACCTCCTAAATAATACATTAATAGAAAGTCTATCCTAATTGAATTAAGCCTTGATTTCAACACCATTTTATGCAATACTATAAACATATTGCGCAATACAGTTAAGGTTATAAAAAATGCAGAAAAGAGTACTATTACTCATTGATACATCCCGTGCTGTCGGTCAGTACTATATTAAAGGAGTAGGGAAGTATATCCATACTTACGGAAACTGGCGAATTTACGTGCCAACTCCACGCTATTTATCCACAGGGAAAGTCAATTATAAAAAATTTATTGAAGAGAATAAAATCGATGGGATAATTGCACTGGATGCGATAGAACAGCAGCAACTTTCTGATATCCATGCATCAAAAATACCTCTAATCACGCATAGTGCAAAATCGCAAAATAAATTTGTAAAATACGACGCTTACAATTTAAGAGTTGGTGAAATGGCGGCTGAATATTTTATCGAGCTTGGTTTTAGAAATTTTATGTTTGTCGGAATACACAACTACTCATGGTCAAAAATAAGGTTGGATGGTTATAAAAAGGTTATAGATTCCCGGAAAGATTTGTGTTTATATGTACATAAACTTCAAAATCTTGGGAACAATATAAAAAAAGATAAATATGATATTTCTGAGCTGCTCAGGAAAGTACCAAAACCATATTGTATTTTTGCGTGTAATGATGACGTTGGCTTTTTTGTTCTTGAAGTATGCAAGGATTTTAACATACAAGTTCCGGAAGAAGCCGCGGTGTTGGGAGCAGATAATGATGTAGTAGTGTGCAGAATGGCTACACCACCTTTGTCCAGTATAAAGATTGGTTACGAAAAAGGTGGTTATGAAGATGCAAAAGCATTAAACAAATTAATGAACGGTGACAAGAACGCGTTCAAAAACGAGATGTCACCGATGCCGCAATACATAAAAACACGGCAGTCGAGTAATATTATTGCTATTGACGATCCTGAAATTAAAAAAGCTCTTATGTTTATTAGAGAGAACTTTAAAAAACCTATACAAGTTAGCGATACTGTATGGGCAACCGGTCTTTCCAAGCGGATGCTGCAATTGAGATTCAGGAAAGTTCTTAAACGTTCTATTCATGATGAAATAAAAAGAGTGAGATTAGAATATATCAAGGATCAACTTAGAAATTCACGAATTTCAATTAAAAAAATTTCACAATCTCAAGAGTTTATGCATCCAGCACATTTCTGTCGTTTCTTTAAAAAGTCTGTTAAGATGTCTCCTTTAGACTACCGACATAAATATGGATCGGATTACTAAGCATAATTAACTTTTTTTGAACAAAGTTAATAAATATTACGGGTGGTGGAAAAAAGATGTATTATTACTGGATAGCATTGGCAGGGATGTAGAAAATTCCTGGTCCAACACCATCAGGGTATGGGGTTTTGCCATCAGAAGAAATCGAAACTTTCATTGGGATAGCGTCTCTTGAGGAATACGATTCGACATGGCCGTCAGTATAACCTGCGCGTAATGTAACTTCTGGAATTTCCTCAAGTGTTCCTGAAGCAGTCCAGTACGAAGAAAGAAGAAGTGTTTCCGACTCTTCAGTTGCATTATCGAATATTTCACAACTACCAAATTCTGGTGGAGTTCGCCGCCAGTTGCCATAGCCGAAATAATCACTCACAAGTAAGGTGCTTTGACGACGGCCTCCTGATTGATCTCGTGGTCCCTGAAAAACACGGTTCTGTTCTTCAAGTACTCCTTTATAATTCCAATAGAAGCAAAAAGAACCTCCTACTGGATCAGCAGGGTTAAGTGTTTCTGGATTATCCCAATTATCACCTGCTTCCCATGATTGCTTTAGATATTTATATTCTTTTGGCGAGCATGAACAGAACATTACACCTGGATCTGTGATGTAATCTTTCAAGTATGCGCTCATAGACCTATGTAGACGAGGGCTTCGCTGGCGAGGACCAGTTAAACTTCTTGGATCGGCCCAGTTCCAGTTTTCGCCATAACCGATAGTTGCAACAGATTCAGGGTATCTGTCGTGATTGTCATTTGCGAAAAGATTTATTGCTGAAGTGATTTGCTTTTGGTTGTTCATGCTGACCAAATTATTGGCCTGCAAACGCGCACGTCTAAATGCAGGCAAAACAATCGCCATGATTGATGCGATGATAGACACTACCACCAGAAGCTCAACGAGTGTAAAACCCCGTTTCACCACCTTACATACCTCCAATTCTATTCTGCAAAGTTGCGATTCTTTGCGAATAACGAATTGTCTGCGGTTGATACGGATTTTTCTATCCTCCGAATCTTAAGCAAGACATATTTAGCACTCTTGCTTTGCAACAAATATTGCATAGCCACACATAATGAGTACCTAATTTAACAATTACAATTATATAAGCTCAATGTATATATGTCAAGCCGGAATATTTGGAATAATCCATACAAGCGGCCAAAAAAAGTCTTTTTATAAGGCATATTATTGTAACTCCTTTTGTAATATGCTGTTATGTGTTGAGCGTGTTGTATAGGCAGAAAAAATAATAAATTTAATAAACAAACAAAAAAAGGCTGTGAGTTTATCACCCACAGCCTTTTTGAATTATAATAGAGTTCCTATTTATTAGTTGTTTGCACAGTTTTCGAGCCAATTCCACATATAA
>JAFGPS010000205.1 GCA_016936075.1 Sedimentisphaerales bacterium
ATATGCTGCATGGCTTCGACAAAGCAGGCTATGGTAGCCGCTGACCATGTCGATGGTTTTGACGCGACAATTTTCTATATGGATATTCGTGCATATGGAAAAGATTTTGACCTGTATTACGAGCGGGCAAAAACGCAGGATAATATTAATTATGTGAAGAGCATTCCATCACGAGTTATTCAAATGCCAGGCACAAATGATGTGCGTGTGCGTTTCCTCGATGAAGAAGGCAAGCTGAAAGAACAGCAGTTTGATTTGGTTGTATTATCAGTTGGTATGGAACCTTCGAAATCAGTTGTCGAGCATGCATCTGCACTTGGAATTGAATTAAATGATTACGGTTTCTGCAAAACTGACCGCTTCCTTCCTTTGAATACTTCAAGAGAAGGTGTTTTTGTCGGCGGTTCGTTCCAGGAGCCGAAAGATATTCCTGAAACCGTAACACAGGCAAGTGGTGCCGCGTCTATGGCAATGGAATTGCTTGCTTCTGCGAGAAATACTCTTGTTACGAAAAAGAGCTATCCTGAAGAGCATGACGTAACCGATGAAGAACCGAGAATCGGTGTGTTCGTATGTCACTGTGGTATCAATATTGGTTCTGTAGTAGATGTCGAGCGTGTCACCGAAAGTATAAAAGATATGGATAACGTTATCTTTGCGACACATACAATGTTCACATGCTCAGATACAAGCTTATCCGATATAAAAGAAGTGATACATGAGTATAGGCTCAATCGCATTGTTGTTGCATCCTGTACGCCGCGAACTCACGAACCATTGTTCCGTGAAACTTTACGCGAAGCTGGATTGAATCCATATTTGTTCGAAATGGCAAATATTCGTGACCAATGCTCATGGGTACATTCTTCCGAGCCTGAATTGGCTACAGAAAAATCCATGGAGTTAGTAAGAATGGCAATTTCCCGCGCCCGTTATCTTTCGCCGCTCGAAGGAAGCTCACTTGCGGTTGACCAGAAAGGTATGGTAATAGGCGGTGGCTTGAGCGGTATGACAGCGGCTCTTGCTTTGGCAGACCAGGGATTCAAAATGCATCTCGTTGAAAAAGCCGCTCAGCTTGGTGGTAATTTGCATGATATACATTTCACTTTAGAAAAAGATAATGTTTCAACTATGACCAGTGACTTAATTGGTAAGGTTGAAAATCATCCTAATATAGATGTTTACCTTGGAACTGAGATTGGTGACATTACAGGTCATATCGGAAAGTTTAACGCAAGACTTTCCAAAAACGGTCAGGAAACAGAAGTCACCAGCGGTGCGATTATCGTCGCGACCGGAGCAGAACAGGCTCAGACTACAGAATACCTTTACGGCAAGTCACAAAATGTTATGACTCAGGTCGAGCTTGAAAAACAATTGCATGAAGGTTCATTCTCAGCGAACGGTAAAAATATCGTAATGATTCAATGTGTTGGTTCACGTGATGAAGAAAGACCATATTGCAGCCGTATTTGCTGTACAATGGCGGTCAAGAATGCTCTTGCAATTAAAAAGAAAGACCCGAGTGCAAACGTATATGTCCTGTATCGCGATGTAAGAACATACGGTTTCAGGGAACTTTATTATAAACAGGCAAGAGAAGCCGGAGTCGTGTTTATCAGATACATCCCGGAAGCGAAACCTCAGGTTACTGATAGTAATGGTCTTGTTGTAAGTTTCAAGAGTCCAGATTTCCCGGAACCTCTCGAAATTGAAACTGATACTCTCGTACTCAGTACAGGTGTCGTAGCGCCGTTTGAAAATAACAAACGTGTTTCGAATATGCTCAAGGTTCCGCTCAACGCAAGTAATTTCTATGTCGAAGCACATATGAAACTTCGCCCGGTAGATTTCGCGACTGAAGGTGTATATCTCTGCGGCCTTGCTCATTCACCGAAATTTATTGATGAGAATATTTCGCAGGCGAGAGCAGCGGCGGCGAGAGCGGCTACTGTATTATCGAAAACGCATCTCGATGTAAGCGCACAAGTTTCTTACGTTGACCAGGACAAGTGTATTTCATGTATGACATGTATTAAGACATGTCCATACACCGCACCGTTCCCCAACAACAATGGTAAGGCACAAATCGAGCCTGCAAAATGTATGGGCTGCGGCCTTTGTGCCGCGGAATGTCCCGCAAAAGCTATACAACTGAATCATTTTGAAAATGACCAGTTCTCGATAATGATTAAGACATTGTTTGAAGAACAAAATAATAAACAAGTTAAAATGACCGTTGAAGCAAAGTAATTCGTGGCACGGGCTTCCAGCCCGTGCATTCATGGGCTGGAAGCCCATGGCACGTTAAACGGAGAATGAAAGAATATGAAAGAAGAATTCGAACCTAAAATATTGGCGTTTTGCTGTCACTATTGTGCGTATTCATCTGTGGATTTGGCGGGCTCTATGAGGCTCCAGTATCCGCCGAACGTTCGTATCATACGCACGCCTTGCACGGGCCGGCTTGAGACTGAATATTTCCTCAAAGCTCTTGAAAACGGAGCCGACGGAGTTCTCGTAGCAGGTTGTCTCGAAGGTGGATGTCACTTTATCGAGGGCAATATCTGGGCCAAAAGAAGAGTGGAATACATCAGAGAAATGTTGACAGAAATCGGATTTGATAAAGAAAGACTGAGAATGGTAAACGTTTCAGCCGCTATGGCGAAACCTTTAGCCGATATTATTACTGATATGGTTGAGACCGTTCGCAAATTAGGACCGAATCCTCTTGGACAAAACAGTACATCGAAGAAACAGGAGACTGCTTTATGATAGTTGCACAAAGAAAACAAATACCTGAAATTATGGACATTGTAAAACAACACAAGAGTCTTCTTGTGCTTGGTTGCGGAACATGTGTTACCGTGTGTCTGGCCGGTGGTGAACGTGAAGTTAGTATCATATCATCAGCTTTGCGCATGGCGTCAAGACTCGCGGGCAGCGAGATTAAGATTGAAGAGCTTACAATCGAAAGACAGTGCGATAATGTATTTATAGAGCAGGCTGCTGAAGCTATCGAGAGAAACGAAGCGGTTCTTTCACTCGGTTGCGGTGCCGGAGTTCAGGCGATGGCTGAAAGATTTGGTAACAAGCCAGTTTATGCCGGACTTGATACCGCATTTATTGGTATCCTCGAAGAAAGAGGAATCTGGACTGAAAAATGCGGAGCATGCGGTTCCTGCGTTCTTGGCGATTACGGCGGAATTTGCCCGATTACACGTTGTGCAAAGAGACTTCTGAACGGTCCGTGCGGCGGTTCAAGAGAAGACCGTTGTGAAGTTCGACCTGATAGCCAATGCGCCTGGCAGCTTATTTATAACAGGCTCAAAGATATTGGCCAGTTAGACAAACTCAAAAAGATTACTTCTGCAAAGAACTGGAATACTGCACTTGATGGCGGCTATCGCGTAATTGTTCGCGAGGACCATCGAGTATAAAATCTCTTAAAATTAGAAATCCTAATTTCGAAAATCTAAACAATACTAAATAATAAATCTGAAATGTTTTAAACATATGAATTTTAAAGATTGGAATTTGTTTAGGATTTAGAAATTAGGATTTTTCTTTTCATACTTGCTTCATTACATAAATTTCGATACGATTTCATTTAACTTGTATATTGATTCTGCTTTTTTAATGAAAAAAGATTGGTATGTATGAAATTAGACGAACATAAAACGATTTTCAGTTGGGCGATGTATGACTGGGCGAATTCTTCTTTTGCTACTACAGTCATGGCAGTCTTTTTCCCCATATTTTTCTCTGAGTACTGGAGTACTGGCGTAAGTGAAAATGTTAATACTAATAGAATCGGTAATGCAAATTCGCTTGCTGGTTTCATAATTGTTTTGTTGGCACCGATACTGGGAGCGATAGCTGACCGCGGCTCGAGCAAGAAGAAATTCTTATTGTTCTTTACTTTTCTTGGTGTCGTCATGACAAGTTGCCTGTATGTAGTTTCGCAAGGCGACTGGAAACTGGCATTCCTGTTATATGTAGTTGCGACGATAGGTTTTTCGGGCAGTAATATTTTTTATGACTCGCTTATAACAAACGTTGCATCAGAAAAGAAAATGAACATGGTCTCCGCTCTGGGATATTCACTTGGCTATCTTGGCGGTGGAACATTGTTTATCTTAAATGTATTGATGGTGACAAAACCTCAAACTTTCGGCTTTGCCGATGATTCAGAAGCGGTTAGATTTTCTTTTATTACGGTTGGTATATGGTGGGCTGTTTTTACAATACCTCTGATGCTATTTGTAAAAGAAGAACCCAGAGCAAAAACTATGTCAGGTTTTTCCGCGATAGCAGGGGGATTGAGACAATTCATAGATACATTTAAAAATATCCGTAAGAATCGTATGGTTTTTATTTTTCTTTTGGCTTACTGGTTTTATATCGATGGCGTTGATTCAGTGATACGTATGGGAGTCGATTACGGCAAAGCTCTTCATTTGGAAACTAATGATTTGATTATGGCTGTTTTATTAATTCAGTTCATCGGATTTCCCGCAGCTATCGCTTACGGCTATCTTGGTAATCGTATCGGAGCCAAGCGTGGAATATTTCTCGCGATTGCGATTTATATAGGAATTACGATATTCGGTGCATTTATAAAAACTGAATTTCATTTCTATCTTCTGGCAATTGCTATCGGCTTAATCCAGGGAGGTATTCAGTCTCTTAGTCGGTCCTATTATGCTAATCTTATTCCCGTTGAAAAATCAGCTGAGTATTTTGGATTTTATAATATGATGGGGAAATTTGCTGTTATCCTTGGACCTGTATTGGTTGGAAAGGTCAGTCTTATTGTAGCAAATGCAACTGGAGATTCAATGCTTGGAACACGTGTGAGTATCTCATCGCTTTCCATATTACTTATTATTGGCGGAACTTTGTTATGCTTCGTTCGCCCGAGTCGGGAAAATAAGACATTATCTTGAGCTATATAAATTGGAAATTTCAGCATGATAAATAATCTGCTTGTACATATTCTTAAAGCAATTATATGGTTGCGTTATAGAATCAGGATTACCGGATTGGATAATGTAGCAGACAAAGGCAAAAAAGGCATTTTGTTTTTGCCCAACCATCCAGCGCTTATCGAACCGATTATTCTTGCGTCCTATTTATATCCAAAATTCAGAGTCAGAGCTTTGGCGGATGAAGCTCAGGTTGAACGATTTTTCGTACGTTATTTGTCACGCCGCATCAATGTCTTAACTATACCCGATTTAACCGAGAGCGGCTCGAAATCAACTGGCAAGGTTCGTGAAGTCATTGATCAATGTGTAAAAGCTTTGGAAAACGGTGACAATCTTATTCTTTATCCGGCTGGTCGTATATATCGCCAAAATACCGAACAGCTTGGTGCAAATAGCGCTGTCGAGCGAATAATAAATGCCTTGCCGGATACTCGTGTCGTTCTTGTACGCTCGAAAGGATTTTGGGGGAGCGGCTTTAGCTGGGCTTCCGGCTATCGTCCATTTGTAGCGACGGTTCTTCGTAAAGGTCTCAAGGCAATTCTATTGAATGGTATTTTTTTCACGCCGCGTAGAAAGATTGATATTGAACTGGTTGAGCCAGAGAATATACCTCGTCAAAGTGACCGTAAAGAAATTAATACTTATCTCGAAGCATTCTATAACAAGACTATCGAGCGAAATACTTATGTTCCATATACTATATGGGAACGCGGCGGAACCAGGATTCTTCCTGAGCCTGAAAAGGCTTCTCTGAAAGATGCTTCATTGCATGTTTCTTCTGTAGTTAAAAAACAAGTCATAAATAAATTAAGGGATATGACGGGTATTAGTGAAATCAAAAGTGACATGCTGCTTGTAAATGACCTCGGAATGGATTCGCTGGCTATTGTCGAACTAATCACTTGGATAGAATCCGAATACGGATTTTCCAATATCGAAGTTGATTCACTTCGTAGCGTGGAAGATGTGCTTTTGGCGGCATCTGGTTTAGCTGTTTCTACCGGAGAGAAGAAATCACACAAAATACCGCCGAAATGGTTTAATAATTTACCCGATCCATGCAGGCCGGAAAAACTCAAAACCATGACTATAACAGAAGCCTTTTTGTATCAAGCCAAACGCCAACCGGACAAAGTTGCTATAGCGGACCAGTTAGCCGGAGTAAGAACATATCGTGATATGGTTCTTGCAATTATGCTCTTGAGAAAATATTTCGTGAAGCTTGAGGGTAAATATATCGGAATTATGTTACCGGCATCGGCAACAGTGAGTATTGTTTATTTAGCGGTTCTTTTTGCAGGTAAGGTCCCGGTTATGATAAACTGGACGCAGGGAATACGTAACCTCAAGCACTCACTCAGTTCATTAAAAGTTAAACACATCATAACCGCTCAAGCTCTTGTTACGCGAATCGAATCTCAGGGTATTGTTTTGAATGAATTAAAGAAAGACTTTGTCCTGCTTGAGGAATTACTCACAAAAATTAAAATATGGGAAAAAATCTGTGCTTTTGTTAAAGCACGCTTTTCGTGGTCGGATTTATCTAAAATATCTATTCAGGAGACTGCCGCGGTTCTTTTTACAAGCGGCTCTGAGAGTCTTCCCAAAGCCGTTCCGCTCACTCATAAAAACATACTGACAAATATCTCGGATGCATACGAATGTTTTACGATTTCAGGCAAGGATAGTATTCTTGGAATTCTACCGCCGTTTCATTCGTTTGGTCTGACTGTTTCAATGATTCTGCCGCTGACTCTTGGTTCCCGTGTTGTTTTCTATCCTAATCCAACTCACGGCGGGGCTTTGGGTGAAATAATTAACGCATATAAAATAACTGTACTTTTAGGGACTCCAACTTTCCTGAACGGAATATTGAGAGCTTCCAGTTCGGAACAATTGCAAAGTCTGCGGCTGGTTGTTACTGGTGCAGAGAAATGTCCTGAATATGTATATGACTTGCTCGCTGAAACTTGCTCGCAGGTGAAAGTTCTCGAAGGTTATGGCGTGACAGAATGCTCGCCGGTAATATCAGTCAATCATGAAAGTAATCCTGAAAATGGTACGATTGGTAAAGTTATGTCGTCTCTTGAATATGTAATCGTCCATCCTGAATCAGGCAAGCTTTTACCAAAAGGTCAGGAAGGAATGCTCCTGGTTCGGGGTGATAGTGTGTTTGACGGCTACCTGCAATATGACGGGCCATCACCATTTGTCGAATATGAAGGTAAAATGTGGTATAAAACAGGTGACCTCCTTATAGAAGATGAGCAGGGGACGTTGACTTTTCGCGGGCGATTGAAAAGATTTATTAAATTGGGCGGCGAGATGGTTTCACTTCCTGCTATCGAATCTGTTTTGGTGAAACATTTTACTTCAAGCGATAATGACGGCCCAAATTTAGCGGTAGTCGCTACACCAGACGAGCAGAAACCTGATATTGTATTGTTCTGTACGAATGAGATTACACGTGAATCGGCAAATAATATAATTCGCGAATCGGGTCTTTCAGGTCTTCATAATATTCGCGAAGTAAAACAAATCGAGAACTTTCCTTTACTTGGTACAGGAAAAGTGGATTATAAAGCTTTGACAGGCCAGCTCGCTATTGATTTGAACAAAATGTAACTCAGTACGGATGAAGTAAACCTACACAAAATCCAATATCCTGTTCTTTATTTTACAGTTGCAAAACATGATTTTTAGCGATTATTTTTCTTATATGTCAATCCCACGAGGGATGAATCCAGCTTCTTCAATCTATTTGGAAATCGTTTGCAATCGTGAATATAGAGGAAACAGCACCTTTTGCAGTTGCTTTTGAGATTGTATATCGTTTTGTCTTTTCTGCGGAGATGTGAACCAAATTCCTGAAATCTCTTATTGAATCACTTAGACGTGAAACTCCGTGTTTCAAAAGCCTATTTTTCTCGCAGACATTGATATATTCGAAAAACTTATCATTTTTTGGTTTTATATTCTTACACTTCAAATATTGCTTCAGTAATTCTTCGATTACTCCACCAGCTAAAATTAACGCAGGTTTTGCAAATCCCTGCGATGCCAATACAAATGCTTGTTCGACATCGCGAAATATGATTTTTTTTGTGAATGGATCCGAAACAAAGTTAATCTTTTTTCCAAAACTCGTTTTACTGATGTCATATTCACTTCTTATGGCTTCCCAAACCTTCTTACTTGTTCCAGACGTTATCATAATCTTGTTTCCTTTGTCATTTTGCTCTGGTTCCAATAATTTTTTAACATTAGTACTTTCAAGTTCTTTAATTACATCTTCGATCTCATCAGGATAAGACCGCTCGGCACTTAATCTATCAGTCCAGCAACTACCGTTACACATGATAATTGCTCTTACTTTGGACGAAATGCTGCGATATTCTTTTTCTTTTAATAATGGTTTTGATAATTCACAAATAACATCAGCTTTTTTGTTAAGGAGTTCAACATGATCCGGTTTTTCAACTAACCAACTATAATTTCCATCTTGCCAAATATCATATAACATTTTTATGTAATCATCTATGCCGGTATTGTTAATAGGCCATTTGCAGGTTTCCTTTCCAGTCCATTTAGAAAAATGAAATATGTGTTGATTAGTACCATAGGAAATACGCAATCTGCAATCTATATTATCTGGCAGGTTTTGATCTTTCGGTTTGTACTCATCAGAAATGTCTTTTGCTCTACATGACCCAAATGCAACTGCACCCTTGATAAAATCATCACGGAATATCTTCAAATACGAACATAATATCTGAATATGGCTTGATATTTCATCTTTTTGTGAATTATTTTTCATTTTTTCTATTCAAGACATCATACTAAATTCAAGACCAGAATCAGTAAAGTGTCCTCTGTTTTTCCCTGATTTTTCATGCGTTTAATGAATTCGGCTTCTATGACTAATTGAATTTTTCTAATATCGCTCCCCAAATAGCTTTTAAGGTTATTTCATAAAAATTACAGAAGAAAGATTTTATTTTTTGGATGAATGCTGGTTGTTGGTGTTTGACTTTACATTTTATTGCTTCAAGAGCATCAATAGACTTTTCTATGTGAAATTGGATATTGGGATGAGTAATATCAATAACCGGATAAATGTCTCTTATTTTCTGCCAATCTGTTTCCAACAGAGTGCCTTGTGCCCGATCGAATTCGATTAATTCATCGGTTATCGAATATTGAAAATGGTCTATTTCTTTAATTAGTTCTTCTGTTTTCTGTTCTTTCGTAAATATTGCTTCAACATACTTTGTGTCCTTCTCGCGATAAATCTTTTCAGCGTTTGCAGTTGTGATATGTTGAAAAGCTTTCTGGATTTTTTTTTCTTCTTGTTGAGTTGCTTTTTGGGGAGGTTTTCTCGATGATAGCTGTGATTCGAATTTATTCAATTCATCTCGATATTCTTTTTGGGCTTGTTCAAGACATTGTTCCCATAATCCTTTGTTTTTTGACGGTTTGAGTGAAATTGATGCAATAAGATCTTTATATAACCTTAATAGATTATCAATATCCTTTGTGCTAATATGGTTTGCCATTTTTTTAATACCCATCTATATCAGATGAAACTATTTTTGATATCGTTTATTCTATCGGCAAATTATTTATGTCAGATAATAAAGTTTTTTACTGACATAAAGCTAAGATATTGAATTCTGTAAAAAATAAGTACTTTTACGTATTTTGTATTTTTCTTGATTTATTAGATTATATGACTTTTATTAACAGCCGATTAATAATTAGTGTGATATCACATTAAAATAGAACGTAAATGGGAGAGTATTTATGAATATGACATTTCCTTCTTATTGTTTATATGGGCTACTCAATTCTATGGGATGGCCCCGTATTACCGGTTTGTTTTCCCGCAGAAAAGTTGTAAGTCAAATTGTTGTTTATAATTCTGTTGAAGTATTAGTTAAAGCAGCGGTTTCTCTTGGTGCAGCAAGTCCTTACATAGCAATAAAACTTTTAACGGACATATTTAGGAAAAGAGATTGGGTAAATCAATCAGTAAAAGAAATCTGGGATGCACTTGATCCAACTGAACAAGTATCCAGTCAACCTGAAAAGTCACCAATAAAGGTTATTGCCGCTTGCCCTGAAAGCTTTTTTACATCTATTAATAAGGATGAGATACATAGTAATCTAATAGAGTGGGAAAGCATTCTAATAAAAGAATTCAAAGCATATTATAATTGGGTTTTTGCTCAAGGGCTTGTTTGGGGATTAAGCTATCCAAAGGAAGCAATAGAATATTATGAAAAAGAGCGAAATGAATATCTTGAAATATTTCCAGATGCTCTTTCGTGTGGACTTGACGTTCATTCGCCTGAAACAATTGAGGGTTTTATTGACGAAATAGAAGAGCTTGTAAATTCTTTTCAGAAAGAAATTCATTCTCTTGCTGATGCTCCAAAGGAGTTATTAGAATTTCAGATAATTAAAAACCGGATTGAAAAGTTAGAGATGACAATTGATAAACATGCAAAAACAAAATGACATTTTTAAAATATAGAAAGCATTCAAGACAATTATCCAGATAATCAGGATTATCCTGAGATCAGAATAAGTTATAGAATTTCCCGCATATATGTAGAATTACGTATTTTTTTTCTTTTCAAGCCCATTCAAAGATATAAGAACAGACTCCGCTGCATAAATCTGCCTCGCAGAACTCAGAATTTCCTGTTTGTAAATTGGATTTTGGTTTTCTTCCAATGCTTTGATATTTACAAGATCAACTTCATGGCCGAGGATATGTGTTAGCTCTTCTTCCATATTAAAATGGTCAAACATTGTCCAGTCTGCATTTTCACTGAACGTTACAAGTAAGTCGATATCACTTTCCGGCTGAAGTTCCCCTCTCACGATAGATCCAAAAGCTGATAATATGCTTATCTTCCATTTTTGGCAGAAATCAGCGATTTTTTTTGGATCAATCCCTAAATCTATCGGTGTCATTTCTTTTATCCTGTTTAACCACATGGTTCGATATTCAAGCTATTGTTATATTATAAGTTCGTGAGGAAATAATCAATTGCTAAATCCCGAAAAGTTCTCTTTCACTTTGGGCAAAATCCTTTATAATTGTATCGCATCGCGTATTGAGTATATCGTATTGCGTTTTATTTGATTATTTTTTTACTACTCACTACGCACGACGCAATACGAGCGACGAGACTATTATGAGTTATTTTTGTGATAATATAGATAAGTTAAAAGGTTATGAGCCTGGTTTTCAGCCGAAACAGCTGGATGTAGTCAAGCTCAATACTAATGAAAATCCTTTTGAGCCTTCGCCGAAAGTGATAGAAAGGCTCAGAAACATTACAACCGAGCAGTTGCGGCGTTATCCTGATCCTATTGGAAATCAGTTCCGCGAGGCAGCCGGGGAGTTGAACGGTGTATCTGCTGAGCATATTATGTGCTGCAACGGCGGTGATGACCTGCTGAATCTGGCTTTCAGAGCGTTTTGCGATGAAAATCGGCCGGCGGCTTATCCGGTTCCGACATATTCGCTTTACCCGGTTTTAGCTAAAATTCAGAACTGCCCGGTGATAGAAATTCCTTTCGATAGGGAGTTTAATCTGCCTTCAAAATTGGTGGCGACTAATGCTCCTTTAACTATTGTATGCAATCCGAACGCTCCGAGCGGAACTTTCATTAGCGTGGATGAGATTGCTTCTCTGGCTGACGAAATTTCGGGCGTATTGCTAATCGATGAAGCGTATTGCGATTATGCGGAAAAAAATTGTGCCGCTCTGGTTAAGGATTTCGATAATGTAATTATTCTCAGATCCTTGAGTAAGGGGTATTCACTTGCCGGCTTGAGATTCGGTTATGCGATTGCACAACCTGAGTTGATAAATGGTTTGATGAAAGTGAAAGACTCCTATAATGTCGATGCGATATCAATTGCACTTGCGACTGAAGCGATAAAGGACCAGGAGTATTTCAAAGCTAATATCGAAAAAATCAAAACCGAGAGAACACGATTAACGGATGAACTTAGAAATCTTGGTCTCAAAGTTCCGAATAGTTTCTCGAATTTTGTTTTTGCTGAAAGTAAAGATAGCAGTGCGGCGAGGATTTTCGAAGAACTTAAAAAACGAAATATATTTGTAAGATATTTTCCGTATCCAGGTCTGGAAAATAAATTGAGAATCTCAGTTGGAAAACCTGAACAGGACGATAAATTAATAGATGCTTTGAAGGAAATATTAGCTGCTTAGTAAAGCTATTATAAAGGATATTCTTATGGACGATAGAATCGCGAAGATAGATAGAAAAACAAAAGAAACTGATATTCACCTTGAGTTGAACCTTGACGGTCTCGGGAAATATGAAATTGATACAGGTGTCGGTTTCCTCGACCATATGCTTACGCACTTGAGCAAGCATAGCGGAATCGACTTGATTGTAAAAGCGAAAGGCGACCTTGAAGTAGATGCGCATCATACCGTCGAAGATATCGCGATATGCCTGGGCGAAGGTTTGCTAAAAGCTCTCGGCGGTAAAAAAGGTATCGTGCGATATGGTCATAGTTCTGTGCCTATGGAAGATGCTCTGGCAAATGTTTCTATTGATTTGTCCGGCAGGGCGGCGTGTGTATATAACGTTGAATACAGAACAGATAAAATCGGCGATTTAGATGTAGAGTGTCTCGAAGAAATGTTGCGAAGCTTTGCGAATTTCGGAAGGTTCAATCTGCATATAAACGTTCCTTACGGCACAAATAGTCATCACATAGCTGAGGCGATTTTCAAATGTCTCGGTAAAGCTTTGGGAGCGGCTATAGAGATTCGCGGCACTGAAATACCAAGCACGAAGGGGATATTGTGATACCATTTGAAGACGAACCTGATTATCGAATCGGGATAGGTACGGATATTCACAGGCTTGTTGAGAACCGGAAGCTGATGCTCTGCGGAATTTATATACCTTTTCCGCTTGGTTTGCTCGGTCATAGCGATGGTGACGTTGGTTTGCACGCAGTAATTGACGCACTCCTCGGAGCTGCGGGAATGGGTGACATCGGAACGTTGTTTCCGGATACGGATGATAAATGGAAGAACGCAGATAGTAAGGAATTGTTGTTGGCCGTGAAGGAAAAACTCGATGAAAAACGCTGGCAAATAGTAAATGTAGATTTGATTATTCATGCGGAAATGCCGAAACTCGGTCCTTCCAAGGGACAGATGAAAAGAGTTATCGCAGGGCTTTTGGGAATTGATTTTACAGCGGTAAACGTAAAAGCCAAAACCAACGAAGGCATGGGCGAAGTCGGCGAAGGCCAGGCAATAGCAGCAACCGCAACCGCTCTGTTACGAAAGAAAAAAAGAAGAGGACTGTAAAATGGCGAATGAAGTGACTTCGACAACTAAAATAGCTGTTTTCAGAAAAAAGGAAATCAGAAAAACGATTCACAATAACGAATGGTGGTTTGTTATCAAAGATATTGTTACTGCTCTTACGGATTCAGTTCAGCCAGATGGTTATATTAAGGATATGCGAAGAAGGGATGCTGAGCTTTCTAAAGGGTGGGGGCAAATTGCCACCCCCCTTTCAGTTCAAACGGCAGGAGGAGTTCAAAAATTAAATTGTGCCAATACTGAAGGAATTTTTCGTATAATTCAATCGATTCCATCTCCCAAAGCAGAGCCTTTCAAACTCTGGCTGGCAAAGGTTGGTTATGAACGTGTAAAGGAAATAGAAGACCCTGAACTGGCAACTAAGCGTACAAGAGCTTTATATAAAGCAAAAGGTTATAATGATGATTGGATAGAGAAACGAATGCGTGGAATCGCTATTCGTGAAGAACTTACCGATGAATGGAATAAACACGGCGTTCAAGAAGAAAAGGAGTATGAGATTCTAACGGCTGAAATTTCCAAGGCCGCTTTTGGTCTTACTCCCAGTCAATATAAAAAGCATAAAGGATTAAAACGGGAAAATTTACGTGACCATATGACAGATTTGGAGCTTATTTTTTCAATGTTAGGTGAAGCTTCGACATCGCAGATTACAAAAATTGAGCATCCTGAAGGATTTATTGAGAATAAAAGTGTAGCAAAACGTGGTGGAAATGTCGCTGGTACTGCTCGCAAAAAGCTCGAACAGGAAACACGCCAAAAAGTGGTTAGTCGAAAAAATTATCTTCCGAAACAAAATATCAAGGAATTACAATAAGAAAAAAGTTGAAATAGAAATGGTTAATTATGGGATTAGAACTTTATAATAGTTTAACGAGAAAACAGGAAGAATTTGTACCTTTGGAAGAAGGGCGAGTCGGCATGTATGTTTGTGGACCGACTGTATATGGTCATGCGCATTTTGGTCATGCGAAAAGCTATGTCAGTTTTGATATTCTCGTCAGGTATCTTCGTTATCTGGGATATAATGTCACTTATGTTGAAAATATAACTGATGTAGGTCACTTGACCGACGATGCAGACGAAGGCGAAGATAAAATCGCTAAAAAAGCGAAAACAGAACATAAACATCCTATGGCCATAGCTGAATATTATACGCGCAGCTTTTTCGAGGATATGGATAAGCTGAATTGCGTTCGACCTGATATAAGCCCACGCGCGAGCGGCCATATAACCGAACAGATAGACCTGGTAAAAACTCTACTTGAAAAAGGTTATGCCTACGAAGTAAATGGCTCTGTGTATTTTGATGTCGCGAAATTCAAAAGCTATGGGAAGCTTTCCGGCAGAAATATAGATGAAATGATTACGGGCACTCGTGTTGATACTTCTCCTGAAAAGAAAAATCCAGCGGATTTTGCTATATGGAAGAAAGCTGAACCGAACCATATCATGCAATGGCCCAGCCCGTGGGGAATGGGTTATCCCGGCTGGCATCTCGAATGCTCTGTTATGAGTATGAAATACTTAGGTAAAACAATCGATATTCACGGCGGCGGAATGGAAAATAAATTCCCGCATCACGAATGCGAAATAGCTCAATCGGAAGCCGCAAACGATGCACTATTTGTTAAATACTGGGTGCATAATAATATGGTCACAGTCGACGGCCAAAAAATGGGTAAGAGCCTGAATAATTTTATTACACTCAAACAGGCTTTTGCAGGTACGCATGAAAAACTAACAAGACAATATGATCCATTGGCAATCAGGCAACTGGTATTGAATAGTCATTATAGAAGTCCTTTGGATTTTTCCGATGCGGCGTTATTCGCGGCAAAGAGCGGCTATGAAAAAATTTCTTCATGTGTTATCGAAGTAAGGAATAGAATCAAGACTGCGACAGATGGCGAAGTTGATGAAACAGTTGGAAAAACTCTCGAAGATTTGAAAGAAAAATTCGAGAAGGCCATGAACAATGACCTTAATACTTCTGTTGCATTGTCTGTTCTGTTTGAGCTCGTTCGTGATACACAAAAACTTCTTCAGGACAATAAAACAAACAAACAGACTCTTGAAGCAATTGATGGCTTGTTCAGTCTGCTTGGCGGCGACGTGCTTGGAATCGTTAAAGACGAGTATGAGCAGGCTGGTTCAGTAGATAACGAGCTTATGGATAAGTTGGTCAAAATATTAGTTGAACAGCGTAACGAAGCTCGAAAACAAAAAGAATATGCAAGAGCAGATGAGATTCGCAAAAAAATCGATGAAGCCGGAGTTGTTCTTGAAGACTCGCCTAATGGAACATCCTGGAGAATAAAATGATAGTACTTGGTATCGATCCGGGTTTACAGGTGTGCGGCTATGCTTGTATGGAAACAAGCATTGAAGGTGAAAAGCTGGTTGAAGCCGGCTTTATTCGTACGCCGAACGATTTGCCTCTTGCTCAAAGATTGAACAGGATCGCATACGATATAAGTGAAATTCTCGAAAACTTCAAGCCTGATATAGTTGCGGTCGAGGAATTGTACTCGCATTATGCTCATCCAAAAACTGCGATATTGATGGGACACGCAAGAGGTGTTATACTGCAAAAATGTGCTCAGTCTTTGATTGAGGTAAAGAGTTTCAGTGCTACTCGAATAAAAAAGTCAATAACAGGTAACGGCAGAGCAACAAAGGAGCAGGTCCAGAGAACTATCCAAACGATTCTTATGCTCGCAGAAATGCCTGAGCCGAATGACGTAGCAGATGCCATCGCAGCGGCTCTGTGTTGTGCTAATTCGCTGCAGATAACAAATAAAATATGATTGCTCAAATAGAAGGACAATTAGTTAAACTTGATACCGAATCGTGCCTGGTAAAGGTGGGGGCGGTGAGCTATGAAGTTATGCTTGCAAGTTATTGTGTTGATGCGCTTTCAGGTAAAATCGGTTCGGACATTACACTTTGCACGATGGAGTATTACGAAGGTTCTCTCGGAGGCGGAAATCTCATTCCAAGAATGGTAGGTTTTTTGAATGCGGGCGAGAGAGACTTTTTCAAAAAATATACCAGCGTAAAGGGTATGGGTATTAAAAAAGGTTTGCGTTCGCTCGGTCTTCCAGTCGCTTCGATTGCAACCGCGATAGAAAATGGTGATGAAAAAGTTTTACTTACATTATCCGGAATAGGGGCCAGAATGGCTCAGCAAATTATCGCTGAATTAAAAGGTAAATTGCAGGAATTTGCAGAGCAGGCCCAAACGAGTTCGAAGATGGAAGTAGGTTTTAAGCCGTTCCAGGTCGAAGCCCTTGAAATTCTGATTGCATGGGGTGAAAAACGTGCAGAAGCGATAGAATTGGTTGAAATGGCAAGAAAAAAGCATCCTGATATAACGACCGCCGAATCGCTTGTACCTCTTGTATATAGACTCAAGCAGGGCGTTGAAGTATGAAAGGAAAATACGAAGCACTAAACTCGAAATCCTAAACAATTTCAAATATTAGAAATACTAATGTTCAAAACTATTTGGATTTTGTAATTTCATAATTTGAAATTGTTTAGAGTTTAGAGTTTAGAAATTAGAATTTTGGATTTTACAATATAAAATGACTATAGGCAGAATAATAAGTGGACAATCTTTGAATGACAATGAAGAAAACTTCAATATGTCACTACGGCCAAAGGCGCTTACCGAATGTATAGGTCAGCAAAACGTTAAGGAAAAACTTTCCATAGCGATAGAAGCCGCGAAAAAAAGAAAAGAGCCGCTCGAACATATATTGTTTTATGGCCCGCCCGGACTTGGTAAAACGACTTTGGCAAATGTTGTCGCAAACGAAATGGGAGCGAAAGTTCGCTGTACTTCGGGACCGGCTCTTGCGAAAGCGGGGGACATAATGGGTTTGCTGAGCAACGTCAATACAGGTGATGTGCTTTTCATAGATGAAATTCACAGGCTCAGTACGCCGGTCGAGGAATTTATCTACCCCGCGATGGAAGATTTCAAAGTCGATTACAC
>JAFGPS010000017.1 GCA_016936075.1 Sedimentisphaerales bacterium
CGTTCACTTGTTGGAGTGTTCAGGCGTGTCATCAGTTCTTCAAGTGTGAGTTTATTGAAATTCTTTACAAAACCAAGGCCGTACCTGCCGTTTTCTAATGAGCGAATTGCTTTCAGAAACGCTTCTTTATAGTTTTTACCGATACTCATTACTTCGCCTACTGCGCGCATTTGAGTACCGAGTTTATCTTCTACGCCTTTGAATTTCTCAAATGCCCAGCGTGCAAATTTAACAACAACGTAATCACCGGAAGGTGTATACTTTTCGAGTGTTCCATATCTCCAGTATGGAATATCATCAAGTGTCATTCCACCTGCGAGCATGGAAGAAACCAATGCGATTGGAAATCCTGTTGCTTTTGAAGCAAGAGCGGATGAGCGTGACGTTCTTGGATTAATTTCAATAACGACGACTCGTCCTGTTTTCGGGTCATGGGCATACTGAACATTTGTCCCACCGATGACTTCGATTGCATCGACAATATCATAAGAATATTTCTGCAATTTCTCCTGGAGTTTTTTGTCGATAGTCAGCATCGGAGCGGTGCAGTATGAATCGCCTGTATGTACGCCCATAGCATCGACATTTTCGATGAAACAGACGGTGATTTTTTGTCCCTTGGCATCACGAACGACTTCCAGTTCAAGCTCTTCCCATCCAAGTACAGATTCTTCCACGAGAATTTGCCCAACGAGACTTGCCGCCAGACCTCTTGCCGCAATAATTCTTAATTCATCGACGTTATAAACCAGGCCTCCGCCTGTTCCTCCCATTGTATAAGCAGGGCGTATTACGACAGGGTAACCAAGCTCTTTCGCAATTTTTTCAGCTTCCTCTACTGTATACGCCGGATCACTTTTGGGCATTTCAATTCCCAGCTTATCCATAGTTTTTTTGAATTCAATTCTGTCTTCGCCGCGTTCGATTGCATCTACTTGTACACCAATAATTTTTACACCATATTTTTTCAGCACTCCTGCTTTTGCGAGTTCCGAGGACAGATTCAGACCGCTTTGCCCGCCCAGATTCGGAAGAAGTGCATCAGGTCTTTCCTTTTCTATTATTTTCGTCATAGTCTGTAGGTTCAGTGGTTCAATATATGTAACATCTGCCGTTCCCGGATCGGTCATAATCGTTGCGGGATTGGAATTTACCAGCACAATTTCATAACCCAGCTTGCGAAGTGCTTTACATGCCTGGGTTCCCGAATAATCGAACTCGCACGCCTGGCCAATAATGATTGGACCCGAACCGATAATCATAACTTTATGGATGTCATCTCGTTTAGGCATATTATTTTCTCCTGGCAAATTATGTTTATATTGTTAATTGCGCTACATATACACAAATTGAAAAGAATTAAACTACAAAAACGTAATAAAGTCAAATGTAACTTACAATAATATCACAAATAGCCAAAACGTGATTAGTAATGCTGAAAATGCGGATATTGTACGACAAATATGTATATTTATGCTTTTTCTTCAAGTTATAAATACTGTGGCAGTTAATGTAAATTACTTTGTTATAAGTAGTTAGAAAGTTAGTTTTTAAATTCTTTATTCATAAGATTAAGTTTTTTTGAAAAATATTTTAGAAAACCTTGACATGTAATTCAAATGTGTTATACTTGTAATAGTTGATATAGTACAAGTGGATTGGATTTGATATGCAGTTTTTTATAGATAATTCGTCAGGCAGGCCGGTATTTCAGCAGCTAATTGACCAGGTTAAGCGGGATGTTGCGTTGGGCAGGTTGCTTAAAGACGAAAAACTTCCTACTGTTCGGCAATTGGCTCAGGAACTTGCAATAAATCCCAATACAATCGCCAAAGCATATCGCCAGCTCGAACAGGATGGAATCATTGTCACTAAAGCAGGGGCGGGTGCTTTTATTGCAAATCTCGATAGCGGCCTGAGTAAAGCGGTCAGAAAGAAACTGATTTGTGATGAGCTTGAGCGAATTGTTGTTGAAGCGTTTCATATGCAGATAGATAAAGTGACTTTGTCCGATTGGTTCATGAAAGTAGCGGAAAAATTCAACTTGGCAGAGGAAAAGGAGTAATCTAATGGATGATTATGTCATCAAAATAGAGAATCTTGTGAAGTACTTCGATGGGCGGTGTATTCTTGATGGTATAAATCTTAATGTTCCGCGAGGCTGCATTTACGGCCTGCTCGGACGAAACGGGATAGGTAAGACTACGATTATTAGGATTCTGCTCGGACTGGATTTTCCAACACGGGGACAAACTTTCCTTTTAGACAACGACTCGCGAAATCTTACATCTAAAATTCGAGGTAAAATAGGTTGTGTTTCGGAGGGACACAACCTGGTTCAGAATTATAAAGTGAGCAGACTAATTAAACTCTGCAAAGGTCTTTCATTAAAATGGAACGATGAATTTTTCGAGCACTTGATAGAAGCATTTCGTCTGCCGCTTGATAGAAAAGTTAAAGATCTTTCGATGGGTATGCGAGCGCAATTGAACCTTGCTCTTGCGATGGCTATAGAACCGGAGCTACTAATTCTTGACGATCCGACTCTCGGACTCGATACAGTTGCGCGAAGACAATTTCTTGAGCTGGCAATCGAATTAATACAAAAAGAGGAAAGGACAATCTTATTCAGTTCTCACATACTCAGTGACGTTGAGAGAGTCGCCGACCGCATAGGTATATTGTCGGCCGGAAAACTTATTGTGGATTGTACACAGGAAGAGTTGAAGAATCGTGTTAAGAAATTACGTATTATTTTTACCGGAAATCCACCGGCTGATTTATATATGACCGGAATAGTAAATCAGAAGGTAGATGGACGAGAGCTTGTTTTAACCGTAGCGAATTGGAATAGTGAAAAAAAGGCTATCCTGGAAACTTTTCAGCCTTCGAGCTGTACCGAGATTCCAATGACTCTCGAAGATATATTTATCGAATGCACAAAACCTAATGTTGAGCTGGTTCCAGCCGGAATGCAGGAGAAATAAAAATGTTTACACTTATAAAAAGAGAAATTCAGGATTCGATGATGTATTTCCTTTTGATAATAATTTTAACTTTGCTATTTATTTTCGTTGATGTATTTCTCGCATACTATTCATCCGATACCGGCGAAGTGGCTATAGATATAAATAATAATTTCACAATTTTTGTTATATCGACATTTTTGTTTGTGATTACCGCTATGGGAGTATCACAAATGCACAGCGATAGAAGCAGAAAGATTTCTTCGTTTTTATCAACTCTCATGGTGACAAGAGACAAGATACTTATAGCCAGAGTTATTGCGGGGATTCTTGCTATTTTGTTGTTTTTTCTTCCTCAGATAGCGGCGATATCAGTTGTGTATAATCTTTTTATAACACCGACATTTGCATTTGGTAATATGTTTATAGAGGTATATATAATTGCGTCATTAGTCGCTATGTCATGCTACTGCATAGGTCTGCATATCGGCTGGACGTCTCAAAGGCAAATTCCGTTATTAGCAGCATTGCCTTGTGCATTCGTCTTAATAACAATAATGTGCATTAAAGGTTTTGGGATACAGGCATTGTTTCTATTAGTTCTTTTTATAGCTGCGTATTTGATACGTATTAGAGATAATTTTATTACATCATCACTTTAGGAATATTGCTATGAAAGCTTCAATAAATTTTAGTAAAGCTATAAGTACAGGATTTATCGTTTTGTTGTTTTTGTCCTTGATTTTGTTTTGGTTACGCTTGATTTGTGATAAAAGTATTTTTGTAAATGCTTCATCATATGTTTCACCAGAAGCTGACGTTCGTCCTTCAGGAATTATACCTGAGGAAATTGAGAATGATCCGATAGTA
>JAFGPS010000206.1 GCA_016936075.1 Sedimentisphaerales bacterium
AAGAGTTTATTGTAAGATTGATGTTTTATAAATAACGCAATACCAGTTATTAAAATAGCTGGTGTAATGTGAAAAAGACCCCTGTTTACTTATAATCTGAGCACAGGGGTCTTTCTTTTTATTTTCGTACTTATTATTATGGGACTTATTGTAAATAATATTAATCAGCTTCGAGTATTTTTTTAAGTTATATTCTATATCCAAACCGAATATATTCATAAGTAGCACAAAATATAATTTGACCTGAGAGTGCTAATCTGGGATTATACTTTGGAAATAAAACAAAATTATTACAATTTTCAGGAACTTGTCATGGCGATTTTAATCTAAATAAGGAGAAGGCTTGTGACAGAAGCCGCGAAAATAGAATTTCGGTACGATCGTATAGCTAATGAGTGTCTCAGCATGGATGATACCAGCTTGGTAAGAAAATGTCAGCATGGCGATTCTGACGCTATGGAACAGCTTATTCTCAAGTATCAGAATCGTATTTATAACGTAATTTTGAAAATTTGTGCTGATCCTGATGATGCTTCGGAACTAACACAGGAAACTTTTGTCAAAGTAATAGAAAACATTGATAAATTTCAGGGCAAAAGCCGTTTTTATACATGGGCTTTTCGAATAGCCGTAAATCTGACGTTGAATTATCGTAAGAAGAATTCGAAGTATGACATCAGCTCTTTGGATGCTGAAAAAGAATATGAAGAGGCCCAGACAACCCAGGCAATGAAGGAGTTTTTGAAAGATGACAATTCACCAGACCCTGTGGAGGTCGCTCAAAACAAAGAATTATGTGATTTAACTATAAAAGCTCTTTTGCAATTAGATGAACCGCAAAAAGCGGTAGTTGTTTTACGCGATATTGAAGGAATGAATTATGCCCAGATTGCTGAAGTTTTAGATATCGAACTGGGTACCGTTAGGAGTAGATTAAGTAGGGCACGGGGCAGGCTGAGAGAAATTTTGGAGGCCGGATGCAATGACAGAAGAAATGAAAATAGAAGAATTGCTGAATAGTTATATTGATGGTGAGCTTTCCGTAAGGGAAAGAACCGAGGTCAAACGTATGATATCGAATGATCCTAACATCGCCGTGCGTTTGAGAAAGCTGCAAAAATGTAAAACATTAGTAAGTGCGTTACCAGTTGCTCAAGCTCCTTCTAATATAGTGGAAAACGTTCGAGCGTCACTTGAGCAGAAGAACCTGATACAGGAGAAAGCTCCTGTTCGTATATCAGATTATAGAGAAGTAAAAACAAGCCGCAGGATTTTTGCCGCAGCCGCTATGTTCTCGTTAACTGCTTTACTGGTGGTTGTTATTAATATGCTCATGCCTACTCAATTAGGTAATCAAAATGGTAAATTAGTATCAGCAAACATTAGATTAAGCGGTAAGCTTGAACTGAAAGCAAATGATTTGCTCGGTGTACAATCTGTTATTAGTAATGCGATTGAAAACAGCGGATTCCCAGATTATAAAAATCCGCAAAAGGACTCTAATAGACGTATCTATACCTTGAATTGCAGTAGGGAAGGATTAAGCAAAATACTAACTGATTTGGAAGGTAACTGGGATAAGATTTCTTCTGCTAAGCTTTTGCTTGATACTGAAAATTTCGGTGAAAGTGTGGAAGTTGCATCAGTGACACCATCACAGATTTCAGCAATTGTAAACCAGGTGGATAATGACCAGTCAATTAAGGTTGCTCGAGATATTTCGTTTGTAAATAATTTGAATGATATTTTAAATGATAGTAGTATTATTGCTTCTGGTAGTCATGTGAACTCGGACCTGTTTAGAGTTCCTCAACCTGTACTGGTTAGTAGAAATTATTCGTTACTCCAGCAGGATAACGGAGAAAAAACTATTCAATTAAGGATAATTCTCAGCAGGTAAGGATGCTTGAAATAGAAAATTGCTCTTTAGTTGTAGTTGATGTACAGGGTAAGCTCGCCCAGATAATGTATGAGAAAGAAGTTCTCTTTAAAAACATTCAAATTCTCATTAAAGCCGCAAATATATTAAATATTCCCATTCTCTGGTGCCAGCAGGTTCCTAAGGCACTTGGCCCGACAATTCCTGAAATATCTGAGCTTTTACCAGATGTTGAACCGATAAATAAAGCTTCGTTCAGTTGCTGCAGCGAAGAACAATTCAATAATAAACTGAATAAGTTGAACGTAGAACAGGTTCTAATTTGTGGTATAGAAACTCATATCTGTGTTTATCAGACTGCTCTTGATTTGCACAAGAAAGGTTTTGATGTAAATGTTGTTGCCGATGCTGTTTCATCGAGAACTCTTGAAAACAAAACAATCGCACTTGAGCGAATGGCTCACGAAAGTTGCAAAATCGGCAGTGTAGAAATGGCTCTTTTTGAGTTATTGAAAACCGCAGAACATCCTAATTTCAAAGAAATAGCAAGACTTATTAAGTAGTCATAGCCAAACTGATTGTTTTCTGTAGATAACGATAAACTGGTCCGAGCATATCAAATCCTTTTTTAAGGTCACTAACCAATTTTCTACTGAAAAGAGCCTTATCAATTTTCCTTTCGCAAACCAGGTACATGCTCTTTTTCTGGTACCAGTCCTGGATTTCTTTAGGTTTTGAATTATCAATTATTCTCTTATAATTTTCGCCTTTAAGTTCAAATGTTTTTTGTTTGGAATAAAATGAAATCGCTTTCAGAAATTCTTCCGGATTCTCGTCTATCTGCTCTCGAAATTTACTCATAATAGCCGGAGCGGCGTCATAAAATCCCATTCCAAAGTGATACCAGTCTTTGTACACTTCAAAGAAGTATGCGCATCCCTGTGTTGACCATTCTTTCTTTTGTCTTTTAAATACAATCCAGAAGTTACTCCTGTATGGCGTTTTGTCTTTTGAAAAACGTGTGTCACGATACATTCTTGATATAGTCTTGTTTATGGATGGCGCAATTTCGAATCGTGGATCAATATCAAGCATGAAATCGCCCAATTCATTGACAAGGCTTCGCGTAGGTTCCAGCACAAAATTTTTGTAATCATTTTTGTGTTTCTCGAACCACTGTTTGTTGTTGTTCTTTTCAAGAGATTTGAGGAATTTCAATGTAGCAGGGCAATAGCCGGCAAATTTATTTTCTTCTTCCATTCAGACACCAACTATTTTTTAACGCATACTTGAAGAAGATCTATGGGCGTTAATAACTTTCCACTGCCCATCACGAAAAGCATAAACGATACTTTCTACAAAATCTACCTCGATTTTTAAGTCGCCGGAGAATGTAGCCGTTGTCGTGCCGCTGCCTGTCAAAACCGCCGCAGTCTGAGAAATAACGATTACGTTTATATGTTTATAATTGTAGGATATAGCTTTTATTGCTTCAAGACCTTGCTTTGTGTTTTCATAAGCTTCTTTTCGGGTTGGACGTAATTCTCCATTTTCGATAATAACATCATTTACATCAAGCACGTATTTAAAGAGTTCATCCGCATTGAGGCTTTCCGCGGCCTTTTGCATATTTTTATGAACTTTGAGAATGTCGTTTTCAATAGCTTTCTGTTGTGCGGGCGAAATACCACTTTGATTTGAGTTAGCGGCCCATAAAATTGAAATGAATGTTAAAACAATAATGAGCGAAACAATCTTTTTCATAAATACTCCTTGTAAAATAATTAAAACACTATCCTACTATTTTTTACTTATTTTCAAAGATATTTTATTCCAGATATTCATAGTATTTGTATAAATGAGAAAAAATTTAAAAAAATTTAAATATTTTTGTTGACATGTTCGACATATATAGAATACTATCTATTTATATAGAATATGGAGGTATTTGATTATGTCAGAATCGTTAGAAAAACAAAAATTAAAACCGAATAAGCGAAAAGTAGAGATGACCGAAGTCGAGTGGGAAATAATGCGAATCGTATGGGATAAGGAACCTTGTGCCGCTGGTACGGTGCAGGAAGAGCTTGCACGTCTCAAGAAACTTCATAGCGGCTCTCCAGGCAAAGCTTACAGTACCATAAAGACCACAATGGACAGAATGGTCGAAAAAGGATTCCTGCAAATAGAAAAAGTACGCAACCTTCAGCTATTTAAATCCTGCATAAGTGAAGTAGATGCAAAGCACCGTGAGTTCAGGAAAATGCTCAAACGTGCTTTTGATGGCGCTTTAACTCCGATGATGCAGTTTTTGATTGAGCATGAGGGCATTTCAAAAGATGAAGCATCTCAACTTCGTGAGCTTGTTCAAAGAAGTGAGGAAAAAAGCGAAAAATAAAGATAAGGTATTAGTTTCGGGAGAGTAAAAATGAATAACATAATTGATAATATCATAAAGATGTTGAATAACGCAGGTCGAGGATTCTGCGATTTTTCATTAACAATGTTTGTTCAGGTAAGTGTTCTGATTGTTGTATTGCTTATTATTGATATTCTAATTCGCAAACGTGTTCGAGCTACATTTCGCTACTGGATATGGATGCTCGTTTTCATTAAGCTGATTTTGCCGCCTGCATTATCATTACCTACGGGTATTGGTAACTGGTTCGGGGAATATTTTGTAGTCAATTCAGCAGATTTTGATAGACAGGTACAAAACATAAATTCTGCTCCGGAAATATCTATAGAGCCTTTTGATTCTGAAATGCCTGTAATTGCCGAGTTTTCACCGCAATTTTCAGAATTGACTGAAATCGATACTATTCCACAAGCTTCTGAATTAGCGAAAACAAACACATCCATCGAGCCTGCTATTTCAAACGCAAGTTCTATGACATGGCAGGGCGGCATATTCCTGATTTGGCTTGTTGGTGTACTTGTTTTATCTGTTTTGCTTATTCAGCGAATATTTTTTGTTAAAGGACTTATCGCACAAAGTGAACCTGCAAAGAACAGATTACTTGAAACATTAGAAGAATGCTCGAAGCAGCTTGGCATTAATAAAACTATTCAAATGAAATTATCTCATAACGCATCAAGTCCGGCGGTATGCGGCTTATTCAAACCGGTAATTTTAATACCTACAAACATTCTCAATAAAATTTCACATAAGCAATTTAAAGTGATTCTTATTCACGAATTATCTCATATCAAAAGAGCCGATCTTTGGACAAATTGTGTTCAAACATTTTTGCAGATTCTTTATTTCTATAATCCTCTTCTTTGGTTTGCAAATTCGATAGTGCGCAGAATTCGCGAGCAGGCCGTAGATGAAATGGTTCTTGTATCTCTTGGTGCGGACTTCGGTGAGCTCAGTCGAACCGAGGCAAAAAGCTACACTAATACTTTAATTGATGTAGCTGAAATGGCATTTTCCAGACCTGCTTTAAGTTTGAGATTGGTCGGAGTAGTAGAATCTAAAAAGGCTCTTTCTGAACGAATCAAACTAATTCTTAGCCGCCCATTTCCAAAAACAGCAAAGCTCGGCATTTTGGGTATGGTTGTAATTGTTTTAGCAGCATTTATTCTGTTGCCAATGGCAAAAGCAGATAAAATAAGTGAGACAAATGATACTTTTATTGCTGCAATGCCAAATGATGTGACTGTTGAGTTGTTAGGTCTTAATTATATACCAGTTAAAGATAAAATGTGGTGGAAATCTGATGGTTCACCATTACAGCAAGTGCCTTATGATAAAGTTGATATTGATCCAAGCCGGGATCCCAACAATGATGACTTTATATATTACACGATAGCTATGCAATTTGATGGCAGGCAGCCGGATGACTTAGGATTGATTAAGTGGGAATTTAGCGGAGCAGAGCCGCATGCAGGTTCTTCGAATGGATATAAAAATGGTAAAATTGTATATGATGAGAATATTCATGCCGGGTACGCAAGATTTCCAAAAGATGTCGAAAAGACAACATTAAAACTCGGGATTACCGAAAAAGAATGGAAAACAATTTTTTCAGGAAGACATTTAGGTTTTTATGAAAATGGTAAGGATTCAGCTAATGTAAGTTTCGCACAAAGTACGGGTGGTCCGTTTGGTGTTTCTCCAGGCGAAAAAGGTGTACATATCGAAATCGTATATAATATAACGGATAGTGATTTTCGTGTAATAGCAGTGGATAAAGCAGGCAAGATTCACTATTCGAGACGCTCTGGTTCTGGTGGTACTGAAAATCTTCGTAAGACAACAGCAGGTTTTCCTGATTTGTCGCATGAACAACTCGATGAGTTTCGTTTTCAGGTCCGTGGTTATGACTGGATCGAGTTTAAGGATATTTCATTACGGCCTGATGAAGAGGTTGCGGCTTTGTTTGAGCAGAACGAGGAGCGAAGGAATCGTGAGCTTGAACAATGGTTTGGTCAAGGTCAAACACGCCGGATACGAGAACAGATACTTATTCTAAGAGAGTGTGAGATTTTCAAGGAAATGGAGAAATGGACATCGGCTATAAGAGAACTGGTGTCAATCGGAAAGCCTGCGGTACCGGATTTATTGGAAGAGCTGAAGCGAACCGACAACAAATCCGCAAAAAGCACCATTGCTTTTACCCTTAGGGCGATTGGTGATTCAGATGCCGTGCCGGTCTTAATTGAGGTATTGGGAAAATCAAAATATAAAGGATCGTATGCTGTTTCTGTCAATGATGATACACTTCTTCAATTTATGAAGAATAATCAGCGTCAACCATCAACAGGTGGTTCATTGTTTACTATTGGATGTCCCGTTATAGAGATTACAGCGGCTCTTGAAAAAATTACTGGACATACAGAAGGCCATGAGCACTTTATTACCAAGGCTTTAAATGAACTTGGCATGGATGCGGAATATGAAGTTGTAGAAAAACGTAATCAGGAGATAATACAGGATGTTGCTAACCGCTGGCAGAACTGGTGGCAAGAAAATAAAGATATAGGAGTGTCACAAAATTACCCGAATAATTCTTTTTTAACTACTTTATCTAACGGTATAAGTGTTGAATTGGTTGGTACTTGTCAATATACAGATGAAGGAGTTTTTTGTTACAGGTCTGATGGTAAGCCGCTTGGAAGAAATCTGACAATTTCAAAATGGAATAAAAATCCACAAGCGGGCGATACCGGTATAATATTTAACGTGGCCGGACCTGAAGAAAGAAAACTGTCGTACGATAGTTTTGAAGGAGCTGATGGCTGGGAAGGTTCCTGTGATGTTCTTGATGAAAATAAAGAAAAAATCGAAGGATATGTAGCTGTTCTGACAAAATTTGATAAGAACCGCAATACAACTAAAATCCGACTTGGAGCCGCTACTGATGCATGGAAAACAATAGCAAGGCATGACGGCAAGTCAATTAAAATTGATAATGGTATTTCATTTACAAAAGCAACTGAAACTGAACAAGGCGTACAGATTTATACAACAGATACACTCGGCAGAGATGTCACACAGCGCATAGTTGCAATTGATAACAATGGCAAACTTCATCCATGGAAAGGTACTACCGGCTCTGTTTCCAATAGTGAAATGCGTCAGTCAATCGGAACGTTCCCCGATTTAAAATTAAGCCAGATTAAAGAATTCCAATTCCAGACTCAACCATACGAATGGGTGACATTTGAGAATATATTTCTTAAGCCGAATGATGAGCAGGAAGATACTACCAAGTCTGATATTTTAGGCTACTGGTCTTTTGATGGTAATGCTAACGATAGCTCCAATAACGGGAATAATGGTACTGTATATGGTGCAATATTAACTGAAGGAATTTCTGGTAGCGCATACTATTTTGAAGGCGACGGAGATTGTGTAAGCATACCAGCTTCTGAAATTTTCGATTTTGGCAATAATGACTTTTCTGTATCACTTTGGTTTAAGACCTCCTATCCTACTGATAATTTCCTTATGAATTTCAGGCAAAATGATAATAATCCTCATATTGAGTTTTATATTAATAATAACATTGGGACTCATCTTTTACCCGGGAACACAAGGATAGAATATCCAGATGCCGGCGTGAGAGACGATAAGTGGCACCACCTTGCGGCAACGTTAGAAAAATCAATCTATAAGCTTTATCTCGATGGAATGGAAGTTGGAAGCCAATCATATATAGGTAATCTGAAAGACTGGGATACTATTACCATCGGCGGTAGAAATAACCAAAGCAATGATGGCTTTAAGGGGACAATTGATGAAGTTGGCATTTATAATAAAGCAATGTCCGCCGGGCAGGTAAAGCAGTTGTATGAAAAGTTTAATCAAAGCGAAAAAATAAAATTAGTTTCGTCAAATGAAACTGAAGGATTGATTTGCTATTGGGATTTTGAAGGAGACGCTCTTGACAAAGTAGGTCAGATTCAAGGGCAAACAAGTGGTGCTATTCAGGTCGATGGAGGAGTTAAAGGGAAATGTTACTATTTTGAAGGTGACGGAGATTGCATAAGTATTCCTGATTCTGAAATATTTGATTTTGGAAATAATGATTTTAGCATTTCCACATGGTTCAAAACAAATGCTAATAAGTCACCATTGCCCTTTATAATAAATTTTAGACAAAATGATAACAATCCACACATAGAACTTTATGCAGGCTCGGATGTAGGTAGTCACTTATTACCTGGTTCTTCAAGGCTGCCATATCCGGAAGCTGGTATAAATGATGATAAATGGCATAATATGACTATCACTATGGATAACGGTGCAGAAGATGGTTACAGGCTTTATCTTGATGGTAATAAAGTTGCGCAAACAAGTTATACCGGCAAACTGGAGGACTGGGATACTATTACAATCGGATCACAGGGAAAAGATACAGGAGAACAATATTCCTTCGAAGGATTTATTGATGAAATTGCAATTTATAATAGAGCATTGACAGAAGAAGAAGTTAAAAAATATTATAATACAATTCATGGACAAGAGCCAAAAGATGAATTAGAGAATTATCAAAATAAAGAGCAAATAATTCTGGAAGCCGATGTAGTGACCATAAAACAGCCGTATAATATGATAAATGAATATCTTGCTAAAGAAACTGGATTGCCGGAAGCACCAATTTATGAATTAACTGAAACACAGATACAGAAATTTAAGGAATGGGCCGTATCTTTTCCTGGGACCAGTGTAGTTTCTAATCAGAAAATTTATACAAATGAGGGCCAATCATCGAAATTAAACATTACATCAGAGAGTGGATTTTTACTTAAGCGTCCGGATCCGAATGAGCAAGTGAGTCGTGGACAGGTAATGGGAAGAATCAGTGAAGGGATTGTTATTGAATTAACACCACATTTAGAAGAGAACGAAAACACGATAGTTATAGAAATGGCCGCCGAAACATCAAAAACATTTTTACCAGATGATTCAAATGAATTACCCAACGCTAAACGTAGGAATACGAGAGCTACAATCAGGATACCAACAGAAAAATATGTTCTAATTTCTGTTTTGGACGCGATTGCCAATTATAATTCTTTCAAAACTCCACAAGGAGACAAAAGTACAAATCCTGAAATTGATGAAGAAAGAGTCTTTTTAATATTGAAAGCTAATCCTCAATAATAATATTTGGCTATAAAAAAACGAAGCAATCTTTTTAATTAAGATTGCTTCGTTTCACTTATCTTTTATCCTTATGTCATTCCGCACTTGATGCGGAATCCAGGGTTTTAAAACTGGATACCCGCCTTCGCGGGTATGACAAGTCGTGTTTTTTTATTCCTGTGGAAGTCTCATTTTTTCATAGAACTCTGCGTATTTATCTTTGTCTTCTGAATTGCGATAAGAGATAGCATGACTTGGATGTTCGTTCATCATTCCTGTGATGAAATAAGGAATAATGTATCCCCATTCGATTTCATCTTGCATCGGTATCATATGATCCTGAATTACCTTTAAGATTGGAGTAAGATTGAATTTGGGATTTTTCAGGAAACCGAGTAGTAACTCGAGACAGCAATTACCCGGGCCGCGACCTATGCCGAAAATTGAAGCGTCAAGGTAATTGGTATTATGAATAATTCCCTCGATAGTATTCGCGAATGCCAACTGCTGATTGTTATGGCAGTGAACTCCTAACTCTTTGCCCGGCAGATGTTCCTGGTAAAGCTTAACCATATAATCAATCTGCTCACAGTAGAATGCACCGAAGCTATCAACAACATAGACTACATCAACAGGTGATTTTGCCAACTGGTCAAGTGCTTCGATAAGATCAGGTTCGATTTCCTTCGAGATAGCCATGATATTACAGGTTGTCTCGTAACCGAGGTCGTGACATTTGTTTATAAGCTCTATCGCACTGTCAATATACTTTACATATGTAGCCGCACGAATCATATCTACAGGGCTTTCATTCGCCGGAGCAAACTGCTGTTCCTTAACGCGGTACGAATCGACCATGATACTGATTTTCATGTCGGTCTCTATGCCGTCAATGATTTCCCGAATCTTATCATCGTCACAATATTTCCAGGCGCCATATTCCTTAGGCGAATACAATTCTCTACTGCTTCGATAACCGAATTCCATATAATCCACGCCGCTTTTCGATAATGCCTGATATACGGCACGAACGAAATCGTCTGTGAAGTAGTGATTATTTATAAGTCCACCATCTCTTATGGTACAATCCAAAACTTTTATCTGTTCTCTGTACATCTTTACCTTTTTAACTTTTCTTAAGTTCTATCAAAACACTTTCAACTATTTCCGGTTCAACTTCCACGGCGTATTGGCCGTTTTTAGTATAAACATTACCAATTTTTTCTGTCAGTACGAACTTGGGCCATTTATTTACGGCTTTTTTATCGCGCTTAATTAAATCCAATAATACATTTTCGTCTAAATTATCCGGCGATATAACCGGAACTTGCAGTTTTTCAAGGATATTGCGAATCCTCTGAAACTTGTCCGGCTCAGATATTCCAAGTCTTTGCTCTATCATACCAGCGGCTATAATACCGATAGATACGGCTTCACCGTGTAAAAGTTTGAAGCCGCTCGCGGATTCAACCGCATGACCGACTGTATGGCCGTAATTCAAGATTCTTCGTTTGTTCTTTTCCAGGGGGTCTTCTTCGACTACGTTTCCTTTTATTTTGCAATTCTGATACGCGATTTTCTCCAGTACGTCTGTATTCCTATCAAGAATCGAATCAAGATTCTCTTCCATGAAATCGAAATATTCGCTATCAGCGATAATCGCGTGTTTGATAGTTTCTACAAGGCCGGCCCTGTATTGTCTCTCGTCGAGAGTCGTAAGAGTCGCAACGTCGATGTAAACTCTTTCGGGAAACCAGAACGCTCCGAACGCATTTTTGCTGATGCTCGAATCGACTCCAGTTTTTCCGCCTACAGATGAATCAGCTTGAGCAACCGTAGTGGTAGGTATCTGAACTACAGGTACACCTCTTTTGAAAACCGCCGCCGCAAAACCTGCCATATCGCCAACTGTTCCGCCGCCCAAAGCTACAACAAGCGTATCACGGCCAAGGTAGGCTTTTTCCATTGCTTCGATTATTGAAATAACAGTATTGATATTTTTAGAAATCTCTCCGGCCGGACTTATTACAAAAGCTGGAACATTACGTTCACGTATTAACTTTTCCAGATGACCGGCTGAAACAAGATTCTCATCGGTTATAATAAACTTGTTCAACTTTGGAAAATCAGAGTCAAGCTCCGGCCAGATTGAACCAAGTGTATTTGTGCCGATTTTAATTTTGTAACAGGTTGCCGGTGTTGCCGGGACCTTTATTTCAAGTTCATTCATTTCAAAAAAATCCAATATTTACTCTGTAATTGCCAGAAAATTATATAAACCCTAAATTATATCATATTTACAGCTATTATGCAAAGTATTTAAGGTTGTAAAATAAGCAAAAATTAGTCGTAAAGTATTGTTATTAAAGGTTATACGTATAAGTATGAACGGCGTGGGCTTTGTGGGATATGTCATATTAGCGTCTTAAGCAGCTCCAATTCTTTTTGAATATTTGAGTACAATTCATCTGTCCATCGAAGCAAATCGCATTTTATTTCAGGCAAATCTCTTTTTCGAAAATCAACTTGAGAATGAATTACCTTAATGTTTTCGCTTCATCATATTTTGTTTAAAACCTTTATAATGCTTTTTCTATAATAATCCCAGACTCGTTATTAATTTGATGAGTTTAACAATCGGTATCATGATTTTTGGGGTGCTGTAACGAACGGGCTTCTTTTTTATACAGTATTCCAAATGATCAACCGCTTTTTCGATGCTTATCATAAATGGTTTTTTGTCGGCTTTGGCCATTTTCGTATCAACGAAGCCAAACCTGACATTTGTTACATTCACACCTTTTTTCTTTACTGCTTTTGCCAGACCTGCGAGATAATTTGAAAATCCGGCTTTTGATGCATTGTATGAAGGTGCTTCGAGGGAAATCAGTTCGTCTGCCATGCTCGACAGGCCAATGAAATGGCCGTGTTGCTGTTTGACCATTTCCGGAATTACAATCGCCGCGGTTCTTACCATGCCTGTAAAATTTACATCAATTACTTTAACTTCTTTGCTCATGTCACTTAGATTTAAAAACTCACCTATTCCGGCAAAGTATATACATAACTGAGGCGGATTTTCCTGTACAAGCTTACTCAGTAAATTTTGGTAATTACCTTCGCTTACATCCGCAATATTATGGTGATAATTTTCATCTTTGATTGACGAGTTGCTCTTCGAAATACCATAAATTTCCCAGCCGTTTTTAAGTAACCTGTTCGTAGCAGCCAAACCTATTCCGTCTGAATTACCTATAAATAATGCTTTTTGCTTCAAACTAACATTCCTTTATTTAATCATAGCTATTCAACTATTTTCATTTCCTGCAAATCATCTCTTATTAACACAACAGTATAATTAATAATGTTTTCCCATTTGTTTGCGGGGGTTGCGCTTGTCTCAATGAAGAACCTGTGCCATATTTCGTCTGGATTTATACCTTGCTCTTTTTTTAGAGACTGGTACGCTTGTTTCATATAACAAGCAGAGAAATTTACTTGGCCAAGAGCAACTATAAGCTCATCAATGCTTTTGCATTGCTTCATCAACTCTTTTATTTTGTTAATTGGTTTCATAAAAAAGCACGTTAAGATTTATTTGCAACTACTGCGAATTCGTTTCCATCTGGATCGAATTTATCGCCGGCTACATTTGCGTAGAGATTGTCAATTTCAAAACTGTTTTCTTTTAATTCACTTTCGAGTTGCTCCGGGCTGAAATGTTGCAACCAGTTATATACAGTTCTTGTGCGTGCCGCTTCGATGATTGTGTATTTATCGAGAACAACTTTTTCCGGCTCATATTTGAACGTATTTACAAAACCATAATACTTCTCTGGTGACCAGAAACTGTTTAGCTGATTCACTTCATACGTAGCGGCTTCCTCGCGTAGCTCAAAAGCCATTAGTGAATATACATCTAAAAGCAACGAGCCGCCCGGAGCCAGAAGATTATGAAACTTTTGCAGCATGGTATTTCTTTGAGAGGGACTTAACGCGCAGAAATCACACATTATCATTATTATCAGGTCGTATTTTTCGTCTGTTTCGAAATCAAGATAGTTCTGATTTACATAGTTGATTGAAAGACCTTCTTTTTTAGCTTGGTTTTGAGCGTATTCAATAGACCTTTTCGAGAAATCTATCCCAGTTACCTGGGCTTTGCTTTTTGCCAGTCTGGATGCATATAATCCCGGGCCGCATCCGAAGTCGGCTATTTTCGTATCGGGACCTATATTGAAATGAGATGCAATCCACTCAACGGACTTATCAATAAACACTCTGTTTCGAGACGACATATCGACATCTTCGTTCAGGTGATACGAAAGCATTTGTTTTGATGTATATTCATCTGTCCATAGGTCACTTGCGGTATAAAATTCGAAAGGTTTAGGTCTGTGATTAATTTTTTCTAATTCTTCAAACATTTAATTAAATTGCCCATTTGTTTTCATAATAATGGATACCGGCCTGCGCGGGTATGACGGAGAAAATTATTTTAAATAATTCTCAATAAATTTATCGAATCCCATCTCTCCGAGACCAAGAATGTGCATAAGCTCACCTGTATCGGAAAAATCAATTCTTTCATTTGGATTATAATATGCGAAAGCGGCTTTCCAAATATCGCCATATACAGAATTCTCGGTAGCGGCTTTTTCAAATGCCTCATTACCGCCGCGAATATTCAGATAAGCATTCGCGTCTCTTATTCGTATATAATCTGTATTGCTTTTTGTATATGCAAGGGCGGCTTCTGTCGTCTGGTCCTCGTTCCAGTTGCTATGCTGGACTGTATGGATTCGTTTCATAGTGTCGATCTTTGGCATTTGATTCTGGATTCTTTCGACAACTTCGGCGGTTATATCAGATTGGCCGCCTTCCTTAATCCAGATGTCACCGCCTTTTTTCAGTGTTTTACTCCAACGCTTTGTAAGTTCATTTATTACCTCATCGCGAGAAGTATGAGCTGCGAGCCAGCCGCCGCAATCGTTCCATGCCGCATCCATCACCGCATCGGAATTCGGATTGAAGTTTGGTGCGTTTCTGCCATAAGCTCCTGATACCGCGATAACATGGTCTTTTATCCATTTCTTGCCGTAAATTGATTGCAGGATAGTTCTGTCCGCGGCTGCGCTATGTCCATCGTCTTTATCTGGCGCGTGGTCGTAATGCAGTGACAGCAAATCTTTTTTGGGATTGAATTCTCCCGGCTTGCTGTCAACTGATTTCTGAAAAGTGGTACAGGAGATACACATGAAGATACAAATTATAAGCATTGATACTATTTTTTTCATTTTTTCCTTTCCTTTATTCTGCTTAAACTTTTCATGAGCTCGTTATTAGAAAATATGACCACAAACCGAATGAAATAATGCAAACGCAAAATACTATCCATACCCACTTGTGAGTTTTATTTCTCATTACGGTTAGCGAACCCAATATAAAAGATAACGGTGGGCCGAATATAAAAAGCAGACCTCCAAGGCCGCTGGTTGGAGTACCTCATCCAAAACCCGGGCAGCGCAGTATTACAAGCCCGGTGTAAATCCAGGGCAGTACTGCCAAAAGAAAACTAAATTTTCCCAATTCACTCGATTTCATTATGTCTTTATCCTTGAATATATTTAGGAGTATAGCTTCATTCTTGTAAGAAAATCAAATTAATTTACTTATTAATTGCCTAAGGCAATCATATTACTCAAGAGAGTATCGATTGATTTTGCAGTCCGGATTTTCATGAATTTAAAGGAAAAAGGGATGACTATTGGCACTATAATAAATGTAGCAAATAATGGAATCATTTTATGCATAGATGCATTATGTTTAGAAAAAAAGATTCCCAAAAACACGAAATTAAATAATAATCCTGCGATAATAATATAAGTCATGAATTTAGCCGATTTTGAAATTCCTCCGAATTCAGCTTTAATAATAAGTGAACTGTTTGTCTTTTGAATATGAATCCACAAAATACCAATTAAAGGATCTGCGCCTTTATTCATAACAGACCGAGTACCTTCCAGTTCTATTGAATTATCGTATGTATTGATAATCTGAAATCCATGAGGCAGTAGGGTGTTCTTTACGACTTCTGCAGCTTTATTAAAATCTCCCTGGAATGGCACAGTTTTTTCATAATTCATTAGCTATCCTTTGCTAAATATAAGCTATTCTAAAGATTGAATCTGGTTTGTCAGGTTCTCAATTATTTCGGTTGCCTTTCGATTCATAAATAGTCCCGGCAATAGTGCAAGTGCTCCGGCAATGCACGCGATAATTGCAATTATCGGGAGAAAAAAGAATAGCAGAATCGCCTGTCCCTGTAGATAGAGCTTTATGTCGATTGCAACCAGGATAGTTATCAGGATAATAGCCGCGAAGATTGGAGTGAATCTAATATTTTTGTCGAGATCCGAAAAGTCTGCCTGTATAAAAAGCTTTTTATGAGTAAAACTGAAAGAAATCTTCGTAACACAAGCCAGGGCTTCTTCAGGTTGTTTCCACCATCCGGATTTTTGTATAAGATTGTCCTGAGCAATTAGTTCAATGAAATTATCAGAAATATTTGTAATCTTAAAATCCAGTGGGAGAAATGTTTCCTTAATCAGCTTAATCGCTTTATTATGATCATTGCTGTATTGTATTGACTTCTTGAAACTCATAAATATACCTGTCTTATATTGTAATTTATTTTCTTGTGACTATATTAATTCTGAGTTTATCTTTATATTATATGTTTTTTTTTGCCGCAATTGACCATTATATTAAAAGAATCCAGAGCTGTTTTTGTTCTGTATTTGAAAAATATTATAACAAAAACTAAAACTATTGTAAAAAAAGCATCATAAAAACCCCTTGATACCCGAAAAACACTATTATATACCATGAGATTCCTTTTTTTCTATAATAATTTTAGAAATATTCCGGCATATTTCTTCACGGCTTCCTATGTTGGAATTTGCGGCTTCGGCCGAGCAAACAAATTCCAAAGCCCGTGAAATAAAAGATAAATAGCAATAATGAAGAACAGTATCGAGAAATATTGTCCCGGAGTTAAGCCGTAATAATGCTTTTCGTATTCGCGTAGAAAGTCCAGAAGGAAACGTACAGGCGTGTAAAGCAATAGAACAAGAACTATATGGAAGTTCTCGAAAGGGCAGAAGCGTCTGAGCAAAAACATTAATCCCGTTAAAGGAATTAAGAACAGGAATTCATACAGGCCGAGGTCGTGTCTCCTTGGCCCATCGGTATAGAATCCAAAGCTCCTTTCAGGTGTATTTTCTGTTGGCCATCCCTGGACTGCGATTGGTGATGTCGTTATTTTTCCCGGGTGGTCATGGACAACCGCGCAACCAAGTCTCCCGAATAGCAAACCCACAAGTGCACCTAACAAGAGAACCTGTTTGTAATGTTTTATTTTAATTCCAAGTTTGCGAAAGAATAAAAAGATTGCTATTAAGCCGCCGATAATTCCGCCATAGGAGGAAATCCCATCCCAGAATTTTAGCAGAACAACAGGATTATGAAGAAGTTTGTCAGGGTAATACAGGATTACTGAGACAAGATGGGCACCGATAATTACTCCTGCAAAGAGCCATGGTACAAAGCGGTCAATTATGGATATGTCCAAATTAAGTTCAGCCGCTCGATATCGCATGGTTTTTATACCGAGAATGATTGCGAGAACCGAAGTCATTCCAAAAATTTGTATTGTAATCGGCCCAAATTGAATTGGCGGGACATTTAAATACGGCATTTGATAATCCCTTAATATAATATTATTTTATTAAATCTGATTTACTCTACCTCGTGATGATTAATCTGTTTTTTTCGTCTTATGTGATCCCTTGAAAAAAGAATAAAAGATGAAAGCGAGCAAACGGGCCATATAACTATAAAAATTAAATAATAGACTTTAATTTCTGGCAGAGCATAACTTACAATTATTAGTACTAAGAATGTAAGCAAAAGACCTATTATGCAGGAAGAAACAATTATTGACAATAACGAACTAAATAGTTTCGATTTCATATAAAACTCTTATTTGTTAATCTTCTTAAAATGTTTCATTATCTTTCTTTATTTTTGAATTTCGCTCACGAATTAAATCTGCAAGATTTTCTCCGCAGATAAAAGGATATTTCAATTTGTTTTGTTTAACAAAAGGTTTTACCTCATCCTCAAGGGCTTCTGCCTGTTCAGGAGTTGTATCTTCAGATGCCGCTAAAGCTGCAAATCTCTGGGTAAATTCTATAGCCTGTTCTATCCATACCCATTTTGTTTCGTCATCAGGATAATTATTTTGGAGCCTTTCCCGCCCACTTTCAAGCATGCCTATGGCAGTGTCAGAATGTTCCCTTATTTTTTCGATATCCTTAATACATTCCTCGACCGGGCGATTTTTAATATGTTTTTTACGTTGTCTATTATCTCTTGTGCAAAGAATTGATGAAGCTATAAAAGAAGCAAAAAAAACACCTATAAAAGTATACAAAGCTTCAATAGGTTTTTGCTTGGAAATTAGTACAATTATAAATGCTATAGGCGCAAAAATAATAGCAATTATCCCGGAAAAAATGATTGTTAATTTTAAATCGATAAACCATTTCGATTTCATGGTAAAACTTTCTGTATCTGTTCTCATTTTCTAATATTGATATATTAGGGCATCTCAAATATTACTATGTGTCATTGCGAACACAGCAAAGCAATTTCTTTTTTGACACAATATTGAAGATTGCCACGTCGGCCCCTGGGGCCTCCTCGCAATGACATTCTCAGAGATTACTATTACGATTATAATATATTAGTTAGTTTTATTATAAATAATTGTATATATCTTTCCTTCTCTGAATACAAATTCGATTTCCCAGTTTTGTTTTAAGGTTTCTCCTTTCTTTGGTCCTTTTGGGAAATCTATTGCAAGAATCGCTTCATATGTTGTATGGACTATTACCTTATCTTCCAAAGGTGTAATATCTTGTACCGTTTCCTTGCGTGATTGGGTTAATTCATTATCTTCCAAAGACGCTTTTTCCATATATGCTCGAAATTCCTCAGAGCCAAATGTCGAAGATGCTGTTTTCTTGGCGAAAAAATGTGTGACAACTATGTCCTGGTGTGCAGTGGAAACCATCCCGTCGATATCAACGGAATTAAAGGAATCAAAATATTTATTTATTAAATCAAGCTTTTCTTTTTCGCTCAAAGAATAATCGTCTTTTTTAACTAAAGCATTTTTTCTTATCAATTGACTGCGCGCCATGTAATGCCATTTTGCATAATCTGGATCATTATAAATCTTTTTAAGCTCATCTAAAGATTTTCGCCGCAATTGTATCGATGGATTCGTATCGAATTGTTTTTTAACTGTATAAACAAGTGATGCCATGAATAAAAAACTGAAGAATAAAACAAGATAGCGTCCCGAAGAATATCTCAGATAAAACTCTTGTTCGTCAATATCCATGGACATTTGAATGAGTTTTAAAACCACCAATCCTATTACACAAGCGATTGTAGAATAAAAGGAATATCTATAGAGTTGCATATCTTTTTGAAGTTTGGACTTTGCTGGTTTATTCATTTTAGTTCCAAAATATTATCTAAGTTTTATTTTCGCATATTCTTAATCAAATCGATAAGACCTGTATATTTTAACTTAGGATCAACGTACTTTTCAAGAACATAAAACAGGAAATAATACGACCTCGCCGCCGCCCAGATAAGTATAAGCAGCAGGGCGATGACTTCTATCCTTGGACAATAAATCACTATTCCTATTGCTGAAATAAAAACAATTGATATAAATAAAAGTCCCTTTATCACAATCAGTCTTTTAGATTTTAAATCTGCCATCTGGAAAGTATTATTACTTTTTCTTAAATATTGAGAATAGGATGAGAATAAAAATTATTGGTACTACAACCAATGGAATCGGGCTGCAGATAACATCATGTATAAACCAATTAATTCTTACTTTAAGTGGGATCGGATAGTATTTATTATATCGTTCATTATATGGGTCCCCCCAGCTTAAAATATCATCCTTACCGTAATTGTCGAATTTTCCATTTTTGCCGAATGAATAGAAATCAACCTGATTTTCTTTACCAGGTACAAGAATCTGAATAGTATTACCCCAAGAATCATATAATTGAACATTTGTATTGCCTGTGCCAATAGACTCTATTCTGAGTAACTCTATATTGTCTGCATCATATATGCCTTTATTACATATTAAGCGTAAACCATCAGATTCCAGCCCCCAGTCTTGATTATTATCTCTTTTTGGTGGTCCATTTTGATTTAGAAATATTGCAAGTTTGAACATGGCTGTTGAATTACTATCATCCATAGGATAATTTCCAGTATTATTTTTATAATAATCAAATAATTTCTGTAACGCATTGAATGCACGAATCATATATTTGTCTTTTGTTCGATATGCATATGAAGCGAATATTGGTGTAGCTACGAATAAACTTAAAATGATTAACAAAATAGTTGATTTTGAATCCGTAAAAAAGCAATATTGATGGTTCTTATCCTTTTTGTTATTCATAAAAGTCAACCTCTATTTTGGGGACAATTTATTATTAATAATTATATTATTAAAAGTCACTTGATAATACAGGCGATTTATATCGCTCCGAGAAAGAAACTATAATTTTCCTGAACGATTCGGGTATTTTCTTCCATGTTTTTTCAAAAATGTGTTCCGGAATACCTTTATAAAAAGATTCCGCGATAGAACCCGCTATAGCCGCTTGTGTATCCGCGTCACCTCCCAATGAAACCGCGTTGCGAATTGCATCCTCGAAATCCGTAGAATCCAGAAAAGCGATAATCGCTTCGGGCACAGAGCCGGGACAGGTTATATCATTTTTGTATTGTGGCCTGATTTCGTCGATACTTCTGTTCAGGTCGTAATCGAATCTCTCGGAAATCTGCTTTCTAATTTCATCTTTGTCGCTTCCCATTCGTGCAAGGAAAATAGCAAGTGCAACTGCCTGTGCGCCTTTGATACCTTCAGGATGATTGTGTGTGCATTCAGCACTCTTTTTCGCTTGCTCTAAAACCGAATCTTCATCGTTAAAAGCATGCCCGACCGGGCTTACACGCATTGCTGAGCCGTTTCCCAAGCTATTGTACGGCTTACTCACCGGCGACATCATCCATAGCGAAAACTTCGGGCCGTAACCTCTTAACGGATGCTTTCGTGCGTATTTCTTAATCGTTTCGCCGTAATCTTTATTATTTAATATCGCATCCGCAACGGCTATTGTAAGTACAGTGTCATCGGTATAGAAACATATTTTCGGAAACAATTCGAAATCTTTACGTTTAATCCGAATGTTTTCTCGAACCGAACCGATAATGTCACCTGCAATAGCTCCGAGCATTTTCTATCCTTGTCAATTTCTGTCTGGTCCCTGTGCGATTCTTGTAAGGACTCTGTCTTTTATCATGAAATTATTAATTATTTCAGCAACTGAACTTGCTTCGGAAATCATATTCTCATTTATAAATGGCGTCACACAATTTTCAGCGGCTGAATCCTGTGTCATGAAATTATTGATTTTGGATAAAGCTTTGAGAGTATGCTCAATATCAAGTTCATTCGCGGCATCCAAGGCTATTGATGATAGTGCCGCATCCTGTTCCATAAAGTTCATCATTGAGTTTGTGGCTTCGAGACGAGCATCGAAATTCGAGTTCATTCTTTCGGCAGGGTATTCATGAATCTCAACAGGACCATCATCATAGTCCGGCGGAGTATCTACATGAATTATACAACCAAAACCAATAATCGCAAACACAACTAAAAAAAGAGATAAGTAAGATTTCATAAATTGTCCTTTCGCAAACATAACTTTTCCTATAAATGAAATATAATAGTTTCAATCATAATTCCCTGCTTCGATGATAAAGTACACGAAAAATTCAAAGAATGCAATAAGATTTGGATAAGGTGTTATATGTGTGATTAAGCTATTATAGCTTTTTCCATTTCTTCCGCAAGTTTTTCGGCTATGCTGCGGCTTGTGAGATTTTTCGCTATCAGATGCTTTTTGCCGCTTTTTGATATTACATTGAGATTGTAAAAGAGTTTATTGCCATATGTCATGCCTCTTTTTATCTTGAAGCTTTCAATATCCGAAAAATCAAGCACCTGTTTTTTGCTAAGTTTAAATAATCCCTTCGCTATAGACAAATTTCTATTTGTAATTTCCACCTGGCTTTGGAAGAGTAATATATCCAGAAAACCCAATATTAAAAGTATGTCGAAAAATCCGAAAATAATAGGAAAAAAGACCGGTGCTTTGAGTTTAAAAAGAAGAACCACAACTCCGGTCCAAATTAAAGTAAACATAAATAAAGAGAATGCTGCAACTTTGTTGCGTGCGCAAGGAAAAGCATAACGTTTACCTCCACCCGGTAAAAGTTCGACTCGAATTCCTTCTGCAATTAGAGCGGCTTGCAGATTAAAAGGAGCCTGATAAGACGCTATTGAGCTTCTATCTAAAACAAAAACATCAGAACTTTCTGGTGTTTTAAAAACTGGAACCTCGAATGATGCGGCGTAGTCAACGCCGGGGACTTTTGCTTTGATTTCCAAACGCCAGAGTATTTTGCTATCCGAATTATCATCGTTTGTTTCTGGGCTGTCATAAGGAATTTGAAATAACACAGGAATAACCGAGCGGGATGGATCATATTCGTATAGTTCTCGCTTTATATTGCATTCATCCTGCCAGCGTATATGCTCGCGGGTACTTCTGTTTTTGCCTGAACCTGACCTGACACGATTTATACAACTCAAGGTTATGTGGAATCCGTCTTCAGGTTTAATATTAACTTTAGTATGAATTTTCCCTTTCAATGGGCCGCCAATGACACCGGGTCTGGTTTCCATTACGAAGGTTGAATCACCGAATTTTCGCCATGCGATTATATTTCGTATCACCCAAATCGCTAATCCGAGACCTACAATAGGGAAGATAAGGGCTATTAAAACAAGTTTATTTCCTTTATGTAGTTCACCCGGAATAATAAACAATATTGGAGACGAGACGAGATTCCAAAATAAGGCAAATATGATTGAGCCTGCTAATTTTGTTTTCGATTGCGAATGGATTATGCCTTCTTTCCAAGGTGTTTTCCATAGCCATGGTTCGTTTTGATATTGTGACTTGAGTTGGTCTTCCTTTCGCGTTTTACCTATGCCGAGCAGGGCGGCAAAGAACAAGCCGTAGCCGAATCCGCCGAAGGCCAACATAAAAATAAGATAGAAACCTAAGTTCTCCAGTCTCGGCGTGCGAAATAGAATGGATTCCGATGGATTTGAAGGATTGATGTAGCATCGAAAAGCTTCGCCTGATTCTTTATATCTGGAAAGTTCGGCATAAGTATTCTTCTGAAAAGAACCAATATTATCTGAGCCGGAGTGCATCGTGACCTTATTGCCTGTATACGATTTGTCGTTGTATGCGTAGCTGTATGCAGCCGTGACTTTGTAAGTTGTGGAATCCGAATCGCTATTTACATCAAGATTTGTTTGTGTGATAAATGCAGGGACCTCTTGCCATGTTTTCATGGTCTGCCATTTGACAATACATGAAATAAACGAATACCCTGTAGCTGTTCCCACTCCGGCAAACGGAATACAAAACAGGAGAAGAAATATCCAGCCAAATATATTTTTCTTTTTTTTCAATATAATCAAACTTTCAATAGTCAATAATAATTATATTGCAGAAATATATTTAGTTCTGTGTTAATTCATCATGACTTCACCCATCCGTTGTTGTGCTTTCTGTACTTCCGGGTCATTCATATAAGGCATTGCTTTCATCATTGAGGAAGTAAACTTCTGAGCAGCTTCTTCGGCTCTTTTTTGACATTCTTTTAGCTCTTCAGGTATATTGTTTTTATCTTTAAGTTCAGGATATTTTTCACTTATTTTTTTCATTTTAGGTGTGAGTATTTCCATCTTGTCGTTATAGTTATTTATTGCCTTGGCAACGTCACTGGCATTAGTCGCTTTTTCGATTGATGCAGCCATGTTCTCCATAGCCTTTGTGTAATCGTTAGTTGCTTTTTCAACATCGGCATATTTTTTGCTGCCGCAGCCATTTATTAAAGCCATTGATACAAGGATAAGTGACAAATTGATTAAGGTGCGGATTTTCATTTTTTTCTCCTAAATAAGTTTTGATAGTTTCATTTTCGTATAGATTGGAAGTATTTTGGATAATTTACTTTCCAAAAAGTCTTAAATTTCCAATATTAGTGTTCATAAAATATATTATAAACCAGAATAATGCAAGTATTAAGTCGCAGGATATTCAATCTGTAATATCAGAGAAATTTATAGGGCAAAGTTATATGTTTTGAGATATAATACGTAAGAACTCAGAATAAAGAATACAGGATACAGAATTTTGATTGGTTATTAAATATGAGTCAGACGAATATTCTACTTAGTTGTTATTATGAAACACTGCACGATCTTCTTGTAGAGAACAAGAATATTCTCATTAATCGTATAAAAGACGTTTTGAAGGATGCTGTGAATACTTCCGGTTTTCAAAAACTTACTCGTGACGCATATGAAGCATATTGGGAAGCGTGCCTGGCTTTTATCGAAGAACGTATCGAAACATATAATCCCATCGGGATTCAGTACACCTACGGCAGAGAAAGCAGGGATGAAGCCTTCAAGTTGGAGATGCAGCTTGACTGGTACGATAGCAGAAAGGAATACAAGAAACTGGTAGATGCGGCTTACAAGAAAGCTGAATTTATGACTTCCGATGAGAGCATGGCAGAAAAAGCGAAAGAGCTTATCAAAGAAGTTGGGGCTTTTCCTGATAAAAGCATTATAGCCGGATTCAAAGCGAAACCCGCGTTAAATAAACTCCCGGATTATGTTGTGTCGATTATCATTGAGGAACATATCGGAAAAGGCGTTATTTGATGACTAATCTTAATCAGAGCAATGAGAATCAATTTGAGTTCCCTATTAATCTCGGTGACGAAGATGAAGTCGTCCAGTGGATTCATGATATTACCGGAAAAGACGAAACAACTATTCGTGACAATCTTCGCAAAGAGTTTGAGCAGTCAGGTGCTAATGTTGTCGAAGCTTTTAACGAAGCTGCGTTAGAACCTTATACTTGGAGCGAGGAACTTGTAAAGTTTTACGAGCAAACAGACGCTTTTATTTATGAGCTTGTTCTTTGGAACCGCAATAGTATAAAGCGGCGAATGAGAAGCTATATCGCAAAATATTTAAGCGAATATGAAGGAACAGGGAAAAATGTTCTTTGTGTCGGTGACGGGCTGGGTTTTGATTCTTTCTACTTTGCACAGAAAGGTCAGAAAGTCACTTACTATGAAGTTGAAGGGTTTTCTAATCGTTTTGCGAGCAGGTTATTTGATCCCGCAGGTGAAGCAATAAAAATTGCATCTGATTCAGAGCAGATACAAAAAGAATATTTTGACGCGGTTGTATGCCTCGATGTTCTCGAACATGTAAAGGATGTGGAAGCTTTTATAAATCAGCTTGTAAGTTTCTTGTGTCCGGGCGGGATTTTAATTGTTCATTCGCCTTTTTATATGATACATCCCTCTAATCCGACTCACCTTAAAGCGAATCGAAAATACAGCGGCTCTCTTGAATTATATTACCAAAGCGGCCTTAGATTGATTAATGGAAGGTTTTTCTGGAATCCACTGATTTTCGAGAAAATCTCTGATAAAGTGCAGCCGCATACGCCGCAACGTTCCGCGTTGGGATTATTCGCAATCAAACTTGGCGGATTATATTGGTCACTTGGGCGTTTTTCAACCTTACCTTTTTTATGGATTGATTCTTATCGTAAAAGCCATAGCCGCTGGTTTGAAGAAAAACAGAAAAAATGAAGGTTCAAAAGAGTCTTTTGTATGTGATAGAATAACACATTATTGTCTATTCATAGTTTGACATGATGGATTGTGCGACACCTTCTGTGATAATACCTGCGTTAAGAAGATCGTTTAGAGATTCTACCATTGTAACCATTTTGTGTTTTTTGCCTGTTTCTATAACGGTTCTTAGGAAAAACCCGCCTTTTCTTCTGATAATGTTTTTAGCTGCGCTGGTGGCAACAAGTACTTCGCATGCGGCTCTTTGTCCACCTTTAACAGTGGGGATAAGTTCTTGATGAATAATACCCTGTAGAGATTCTGCTAACAGAAATCTCAATTGACTTTCATCAGAAGCAGGGGCGTAACTCAGGAGCCTTTCGATTATCTTATCTATTGAAATGACATGCAGTGTAGAAAGGACCAGAACACCTGTCTCGGCCGCGGCTAATGCTATTTTGATTGTTTCGTAATCTCTCATCTCCCCGATTGCGATAATGTCCGGATCCTGTCTTAATGCCGCGCGAAGTCCTGAATAGAATGACTTTGTGTCTCTTCCAATTTCTCTTTGCCTGACCATGCCGGCTTTGTTTTCATGAACGTATTCGATAGGATCCTCGATGGTGATGATATGCTTTTCACAATTCGAATTTATTTCATCTATCATTGCTGACATTGTTGTTGTTTTGCCCTGGCTTGTGCTTCCGGTGATTAAGACCAGTCCTTTAGTTTTGTTAGCAAGGTCAATTACTACATCAGGAAGTTTTAGCTCTTTGATGGTTTTTGCTCTTGCTGGAAGAATTCTGATTGTGGCGCCTACGTTACTGTTAAAATAGCCGATGTTTATTCTATACCTGCCGGAACCTTCAACGAGCATTAAGTCGAAATCCAGATTTTCCTCAAACTTCTTTTTCTGGTCGTCATTCAGCATACTAAATGATATATCCCTGCTCTGTTCGGGAGTTAATATTTCTTTCGTAATAGGAACTAACTTTCCGTTCAGTCTGAATAAAACAGGCGAGCCTGCACAAATATGTATATCTGTGGCTTTTTGGTTTTTGGCGTGTTCTAATAATTGTTTTCTGCTAATCATTGTTCAATAGTATAAGTTTCATTAGCTGTAAGGCTTTGACTTGCTTTGCCGCAGCTTGTTTTGATTTTAACTTCATTTTGTCCGTCTATTGGACTGGTTATTATAAGTTCAAGGCTCGAATGCAGAATATCCATATCATTGACATCCAGCGGTATTGTGTCGTTAAAATCGGTTATAGTACCGTTTTTTATATTAGTCTTTGCCCAACTGAGGCCGCTGCTTGTTAAATTCCTTTTACATGCCTGAAGATATACATCGTTTGCCTGAAAGCTCATTGTATTAGAAGCACTGGATAAGAAGAGCATTACTACTCCCATAAAACCAATGATTGAAATAACCAAAACGAGAGTTACGCCTTTTTTTCTTTTAGTATTTAATTTATTTATTTTCACATTGCACCTATAAAGTATAGATGAGAGTTCATCATTTTTTCTTCGTTTCTGCCGTATTTTTTATACTCGATATAATTTGTTATTTCCAGGCAATAGCCATTGCCGTTATCGGTATGTACATTCCATTTTATATTGGCGTCTGGTATTTGCCATTTTCTTTCTATGTCGGAATTTGATTGAGTATCGTTTAAAATGCGTCTGGTAACTTGTCCGTTATCAAATTCGTAACCAATCAGCGTGTCTTCTTGTTTGATTAGAAGTAGTTTTTCATTTGAAGTAAAATCACCATGTGTTTGAGGAAGATTTTGTGATTTGTCTATATCACTTTGTAATTGTGAAAGCATATTCAGCATAGTTGTATTTTGCTGGACATTGTTCCAAATACGCGGAGTTTCCTTCATCATAGTGCTAAACAAGTGGCTTATTACAAGCATAAATATCGGAAGCGTCCCTATAATTAATAATACTTCTATTAGCGTAAAGGCTTTTTTCATTTTTTATTGCTCCTGCTGCGTTATAGGAATTGCAATGTATCTTGAAAGTTCGACATTAACTGGTGTGCTGAAACTCATACCTTTAGATTTTGCACGAACCAACTTTAATCCAGCCCACTGGCCTGTACCTTCAGATTGCTCGATAGTGACATCTATTTTGGGCCAGAGTCTTTTGATATCATCTTGAGAAACTTGATGACCTGTCGCGGTTATACTATCTAATTGTGCCTGACCTGCAGCAATACACTGTTGTCTCACGAGTTGGTAAAGATTGAATTTTGCGAATCCATAAAGTGAAATGCCAAGACAAGCCAAAAGTATCCCCAATACAGTTAGACTTACGATAAGTTCTACTAAAAAAACACCTTTATACTTTTTATTTATACCTGACACTCTTTTTCTCCATGTTATACGATTTGTACCAGACTATTAATAATTTCTATCATCGGTAGATAAATTGCCAAAATTACAGTAAAAACGAGTGCACCCAATAAAATAATAACGCACGGCCAAAAAATGAATCTTGCGAGGTTTACGCAATAGCTGTAATTTTTACGATAAAAAGATTCAAGAGCTTCGAGAATTTGCATTGTGTTTCCCTGGTTAACCTTATCGTCAAAAGCCCATGACAGTGCCGAACCTAATCCACATTTTTCGGCGGATTCGGAGATACTTAAACCTGATTCGACTTTTATAAGCCAATTTCTGAGTTTTTTCCTGAAGCAGCAATTTACATCAAGAGTAGTTGTATTGGCAATTGCATTATTTACCGGATAACCTGCGTTGAGTGACAATCTGAGCATTTCAATTGTTTGTACCATCGAATAATTCTTTTCAAACCAGTGCAAAATGGGAAGATACCATTTTAATTTATCGCCTATAATGGACACAAAATACGGCTTCTCTGAATTACGAGGTCTGAATCTGACGTATACGCTCATTGGAAGTATTACCAGGATCGAAATACCGAAAAGTGCTAAAAATATAAAACCGTAATTAACGAGAATTAAATTTGTAATACCAAGAACTAAGCGTGTAATATATGGTAAACGACCTCCATCAGTCATTTCAGCTAAAGTATTTGCGAATTGGGGTATGACGAATATGATAATTCCTGACGAAATACAGAACATAAAACACATAACAATCAAAGGATATATCGGATGTACAGGTCTGATTTTATTTCTTTCCTTTGCCTGCGTACTCATATTATTTTCTATTGCCTGTACTGCCATAGGAAGCTGATTGATTTTCTCTGCGGCTGTTATCATTGCTATTGCATAACCCGGGCAATTACGAAAACCACGTTTGATTGATTCGCTGAGAGAGTAGCCCTGCACGAGCCATTTTTTGATACTTAAAAGAATTCTCGAACGCTTATCATTTTGACCTGATGCTGCGGTTTCGAGTGCCATAGGTAATGGCAGATTTTGCCTGATACATGAACCTATTGTTGATATGACATAAGCTATTGTCGAATATCGCGATGTTATTAAATATGATATAACCGAACCGATGAACATTATAACAAAAACAATACCAACAAATCCAAGTGCTGGTGATATTACAAACATAGCGATTATAATAACAATAGAAAAAATAATCTGAATAAAATATCTTACTGTTATTTTCGCCCAATTTATTTCATCAGGTTCAGTTTTAGAAAAAATAATGGCAATGATTGTAGAAAGAAAAATAATACCTGCTGATAATATTACTATCGGATTCTCTTCTGATGCTCCTAACAGAAAAAGTGTTCCGGCAATGAAAGGGCAGGTAATTAACGCGACCACTGGTTTTTTTACGCCCAGGTAAATAGATAAAACAAACAATATTGGAAGGGGTATATATATCATAATTTTATCCTGCTGAAGATAAAGACGTAATAATACTAATCATAGGTACAAACATCGACAAAATTGCCAACATTAAGAATATTCCTACGAATATAATCATGAGCGGAAAAAGTACAGCCTGTAATCTTGATTGTCCATATCCAGCCTGTTCGTTATACATCTGGCCAAGACTGTAAAGATTATCCTGCAGCTCGTTACGCTGCGTACCTAATTGAATAGAATATAAAAACAAATTAGGTATCATTTTGCAGAGATGTCCCGCTTCAAGAATTGTTGTTCCCTGTTCGATTTGTTTGGCGATTTTATCACTTTCATAAATAAGTATTTCACTTCCTGTAGTACCGGAAGCAAGTCTGAGTGTTTCCGGCATATCAGTTCCGGCAGCAACAAGTATTGCCATTGCCTCGGCCATCCTGCTTAGCACGCTGCTATGATAAACTCGACCAAGTACGGGAAGATAAAGAAGGAGAGATTCCTTAAATATTCGTCCGCCGGAAGTTGTAGCTAAGAGTTTGGAAAGTATAATTATTACGACAAGAACAATACCTAAAGTTGTCCAGAATGGAATCACATTTTGAGCTAACGTAAAAAATACTAAAGTGATAGATGGTAATTTACCACCGTCAGTCATTTCAGATAAAGTTGTTGCAAATTGAGGAATTACAAATAGAAACATTCCGGTAACAATAATAGACGCCAGAACAAAGACTACTAAAGGATAGCTTATAGCTTCGAAAATAATTCTTCGAGTTTGATTAGCCATCTCAAGATGCCTGTTAAGACTTGTAAGCATTTCGCTGAGCCTGCCAGTTTCTACGCCGGCTTTTAATATTCGACCGTAAAGCGGCGGGAAACGTTTCTGTCTTTTCTCGAAAGCCTGCTCTATACTCGTACCTGCTTCAAGGTCAGACGCGATATCATTAATTAAATTACGCATCGAATGGGAGCTTACATCGTGCGAGAGTTCTCTAAGACCTTTTTCAAGCGGAATACCCGCTTTTGTAATTGATGCCAATTGTTGATTGAAAAGAAGGAACTCGTTTCTTCCGATCGAAGTTTTAGGTTTCGCGATTGCGGCTTTATCGATGGAGTTTACCACGAGGTGCATTTTTTTGAGCAGTTCGTTCGCGTCATCATGTGAAGCCGCTTCGATTGTACCTTTCATTACACGACCATCTGATGTAAGTGCATTATATTGAAACGTTGACATTTTGTAATATCCTTTATTTTTTCAACTTTAATTCGTATCTTACTGAATCTCTTCCTTCCGAACCTTCAGTACCTTCGATTTTAATAGTTGCTTCTTTGCCTGTACTTATATATTCGAATTGTTTTTCTGTTACAGAATCTTCAGGTGTTTCATAATCTTTTATGTCGCTGAGTTTTTCAGGAAATATTCCATTGTTTTTACCCATGTAAAGACGCAACGCTTCTATAATTTGAAGCGAGTTGATTTTACGTTCTAAATGATTCATCAATTTGCGAACTTTATCATGTGCGGCTTGCTGCTGTTTGTTTGCTGCACTGGCTGTTAATATACGCCGTAATATATTTGGGTCCTTAAAATTATTTGTCTCATATTTAATAGCTTTTTCAATATCAACGAATGGCCGAGGCAGTTTTTTTAATGCATGGTAAAGGTTCGGAGTATTATCAATTTGAATCAAATGTTCAATTCTTTCGAGATTCAATGAAGTCATTGCTATAGCAACTAATCCCTGTGTTAAAATTGGTGCTTGTCCAACGTGATTGGACATTGTTAATGATATTTTAATCGTTTCTATCGCGTCTTTATATTGGCCCTGAACAATTTGGATGTTTGTCTGTGCTTCAAGAATGAAAGCCATTTCTCTGTATTTACTTAAATCATCAGTCGAAGTCAGAGCCTGAGCCTGCTGTAATGTGAGTTTGGGCCATTTGCATTCTTTACATTTTACCGCCTGATTTATTAAATCAAGTGTTGGTTTAAGATTCGCGATTTCAGTTTCAATTTCCTCTATAGGTAGTTCTTCTAATGGCATAGCATGCCAATCTCTGAATTTTTGTTTTTGATAATTTTGAGGAAGTGCCTTTATTGCCTTTTGGTACAATGGATATGCGTCACCTTCGATTAGTTCAGTTTCTTCAGTTATAAGTGTAATTTGCGAATCTGTCTTTGTTTCGATTGAAGGTTTGATGGTCATTTCAATCGGTGGAAGTGTTAAACTTCCTGCGTATGCAAAAGTTGCAAGTAGAAATAAAATAACAATCGTTCTTTTTACATATTTTGATTTAGACACTTTTAATTTCTTCCGTATCGTTTCATTTTTATTCCTGATTGTCCGGTACTATTCCGCAAACTTTTGTTAATTCATCCATTGTTGTCAGGCCTTGATTTATTAATTGTTTGCCGTTTGAAATCATGTTCGTATGTCCCTGGATTTTCAGGATGCACTCAAGCTGGTCAATATCAGCTTTCGCCAAAATTGCTTTTCTTAGCTCGCTATCTAAATGCACCATTTCTGCAATCAAGATTCTTCCTTTATAACCTGTACCAAAACAGTTATCACATCCTAATGCTTCAAAAGAATCATCATTAGCAGATTTCATTTTGCATTTGTTGCAGAGTTTTCTGACAAGTCTCTGGTTCAGTACCGCCGAAACGCTTGAAGTCACCTGGTACGGCTCGATTCCCATCTCAAGCAAACGCAGAAAAGCTCCGGCTGGTGTGCCGCTGTGCATCGTACTCATTAGCAAATGTCCCGTTAAACCTGCTTCAATTGCAATTTTTGCGGTCTCGGCGTCACGTATTTCACCAATCATCAACACTTGAGGGTCTTGTCTTAACAAAGAGCGAAGGGCGGTTGGGAAAGTCATCTGCCCATGCGGCGTGATTTGAGTTTGTGTCGCGTCTTCGATTCTGATTTCGACCGGGTCCTCAAGTGTTACAACGCTTTTACCTGGTGTATTTTTCAGAATATGTCTGAGAATAGCAGCCAATGTTGTGCTTTTTCCACTTCCGGCCGGACCCGTAAGAAGTAAAACACCCAAATTTTGTGATGCAATTTTCTTGAGGGAAGTATATATCTGCTCTGGAAAGCCAAGCTGCTTCAAGTCCATAAGTTCCTGATGTTTGTAAAACAGACGAATGACAGCACGCTGGCCATGTATTGTCGGAAAAACCGCAAGTCTCTGGTCTGTAATTTGCCCATTTTGACTTTCCTGTATTTCGATTCTTCCTTCCTGTGGAATGTCATTGCGATATGTCAAAAGCCCACCCAAAACTTTCAACCTTGCTATAACGTTATCAGACAAGGACTTAGGGATTAATTCTATCGTGTTAAGAACTCCGTCGAGCCTGTATTTTACGTTCAGATTCTTTCCCGTCGGTTCAAAATGAATATCGCTTGCGCCATATCGAACTGCTTTTTGAAGTAAATCATTGACCATCGAGACAATATCTTCTGCTTTGATATCGTTGTAAGTGTTTTTGGGAGAGTTATTTATATTGTCAATATTCATAAGATTAATTAATTATTACCATTTCTTTAACGTTAACTCACATTGTTTTTATGCCCTTTTGATAATAAAGACGCAGCGATGGTATAAAACGTTAATTAAGAAAAAATATTTTTTTTTATTTTTTTCACTTTTTATGTTAACATAATAAGAAGCGTTGCGTCTTAATAACCAGAAGTACAAAAAAAGGTAGTTTATGTTTGATAAGGCCGTAACAAGAGAGTCAATTTGGGATTTCATCGGTTCCCAGACAATTGCAGGGGAACAGAGGTGGGTTCTATCCGCAATTCAAAAATACGGCCAGGAGCTTATCACAATGCTTTGGCGAATTCTTGGAAATGAGCAGGATGTATGCGACGCTTACCAGGATACTTTTCTGCAATTGGCACATTTTGAAGGGGGAATGAAACCTTCAAACATAAAAGCATACCTTTTCAGTACGGCAAACAATGTTGCAATCTCTATGTTGAGACGAAAAATCGCCGAGAGAAACAGGATTAAAAGAACCGCAACTGAGACAATAGAAGATAATTCGCCTATTAAAGAACTTGATTCGAAATTCCTGCAGGAAATTCTGCGTGAATCTATCGCAAAACTTCCGGAACATTTAAGGTCAGTTCTTGTCATGCGTGATTTGGCTGAATTATCCTATAATCAAATCAGTTCGATTTTGAAAATATCAAAAGGTACGGCGAGAGTTTACAGATGTAAAGCAATCCAGTTATTAGCAGTTTGGATGTCGAAAGAAGAATAATCATGGTACGGCTAAAAATAGAAAAACAAAATATATGTAAAAATGTAAGGAAAGGATTTGTTTCCTTCTTAGGTATTCAATTTTCTCCTGAAACGCCGTGGATACGAAATCATATAGCGAATTGCCCGCGATGTCAAAATCGCCTTGCCTCTATTGGCAAAGTCAAACTGGCTTTGTCTTTTATTAAGTCACAGTCTCATGGTCTTGATTTGTTAATGCGCGCGAATACTCAAACTATTAACGTACTCAAACACAGCCTTCGTGAAGTTCCAAAAGCACAGAAATTGAAAACCGCGAAACCGGAACTGAAACTTTCTCAGAAACTGATTTGGTGTTTACAGCCCTCAATGAATATTGCGGCGTGCTTGTTAATTCTACTTCTTATGAAATGCGGACTTTTCTCCTCGATTGACAAATTCCAGACTCAGGGCAGAAAAACATATAAGCAATATTATGCCAATCAGGTAGGCGAAGAAATAGCTGAGGATCTTTTTCCGAGTGACATAACATAGTAATTGCTGCTATTTCATTTCTAATTGCAAAAAATGAGTTCATTGACATTCCTGTATAATTCCCAAAAAAATCGCTATTCCAAGAATTGCATGGATAGTTGTGCCGGATTTTCCTCACCATATTACCCATCGGGACCAATAAAAGGTTACTGACACCTCTGACACCTTTAAATTCCCCTTTAAATTCTCCCGAAAAGTTTCTTGAGGACGGCGCATTAACATGCGAAGTGCAACAATGCCATATTGATTATCGCAAGCCAAACGGCAGCACAAATCTGATTATTTCAAATAAACAA
>JAFGPS010000018.1 GCA_016936075.1 Sedimentisphaerales bacterium
TACAAAAGAAGTTTTGTTTCATACCTCGAAAACAAGTTGTAGTATATTGTGGATCCGAGAGGACTCGAACCCCCGGCTTTTCGGACCCGCCTGCATTCGCTAATTTGTGAGCGGTATAAGCAAAGCTTGCATCTCTCACTTTGTGAGCGGTATAGGATTCGAACCTATGACCTTTCGGATGTAAGGGAACCTTGGCACTGCTTCGCATTGTAAACCAAACGCTCTAACCTTTTTTACTTGTGGATCCGGAAGGACTTGAACCTTCGACCTTTCGGATGTAAACCGAACGCTCTGGCCAACTGAGCTACGGATCCTCATTGTGCGCGGGACAGGACTTGCCGTGCAAAGAATAAATACCTTACTTGGCGCTATCAAGAACTGTAACGCAGTACGAACGTAAGTGAGTGCGCGGGACAGGACTTGAACCTGCACGCCTGTTACGGCACAGCCTCCTCAAGACTGCGTGTATACCAATTTCACCACCCGCGCATAAATTTATACTCTACCTTTAATATACTTTCTACCAAATCCAGTTTTTAATTGTTTTTCTCTCATTATTGCTTTCTTTTTACTTAAACAGGCTTCATAATACACTAATTTCAAAGGTCTTCTATTTCTTGTAGAAAGTACTTGCCCTGAATTATGAGCTATTAATCTTTTTTTTAAATTGTCAGTCCAACCAATATAATACTTGCCATCTATCTCGCTTAATAAAACATATGTAAAATAATACTTCATGTATACCCGCCTGCAACAGCTATGCTGTAGGCATTGCGGGCAGGCCAATTTCACAACTCGCGCTTATCTTCGTCGCCCAGAACAAGCTTGCCCTGAGTTAATCGAAGGGTGCCGAAGGTGGGATTTGAACCCACACGCTCGTAATGAGCACACGCTTCTGAAGCGTGCCTGTCTGCCAGTTCCAGCACTTCGGCTAATCTATTTAAATGTACGCGCCTGCCTGTCTACCCGTCGGCAGACACGGCCGGCAGGCAGGTCTGCCAATTCCGGTAACAAAGGCAAACCCACCCCCAAAAGCACTGTAATTATATCATCAAAATATATTCATTTACATCAGTACGATACAATGGATTATATGAAAAAGGCAATTGTAATTTTACTATCTATACTAACAGTAACAGTTCTTATTCCCCCTCTTTGTGTTAATGCCATTGAAAATCCTCAAGCAAGACCGAATAATATTTTCGGTATCCACATCCTAGATGAAACAGATTTAGAAGATGCGGCAAAATTAGTTAATTCGGGGGGTGGCGATTGGGGATATGTGACATTGGTAATAAGAAAGGATGAAAGAGATATTGTTAGGTGGCAGAAAGTTTTTGACAATATGCGAAGACTTCATCTTGTTCCAATCGTCAGAATTGCAACAAGGCAGGCTAATAGTCACTGGGAAAAGCCAAGTGTTGACGAAATTGACGGATGGGTTTCTTTTTTAGATTCACTTAATTGGGTAATCAAAAACCGCTATGTTATTATCGGCAATGAACCAAATCATGCAAGTGAGTGGGGTAATGAAATCAAGCCCGAAGAATATGCAGACTATTTTTATAACTTTAGTGAAAATATGAAAAATGAATCTCAGAACTTTTTTATTCTATCTGCCGGCTTTGACGCATCAGCTCCAACTGACAAAACGCACATGAGTGAGGATGAATATATTGAAAGAATGCTTGATCATAACGCGGATGTTTTCAAATATATTGATGGGTGGAGTTCACATTCATATCCAAATCCCGATTTTTCAGGTTCTGAGAGTGAAACTGGAAGGGGGACTGTTGCAACCTTTATATGGGAGCTGGAACTACTTAAAACTTTGGGCGTCGAAAAAGAATTGCCGGTTTTTATAACAGAAACAGGCTGGGCTCACAATAAATATGATAAAGTATTGGGCTATAAAAATCCTGATACAATTTCGGAAAGTTTAAAATACGCATATGAAAATGTCTGGAATGATAAGAAAATTGTTGCCGTAACGCCTTTTGTATTAAATTACAAAGACCCTCCCTTTGATATTTTCTCCTGGCGCAAAAAGGACGGTGGGTTTTATAACTTTTATTACGATATGCAAAGACTGCCCAAAATTGCAGGAAGGCCCATCCAGGAGGTAAAAACTAAACTATTATCATTTATTTTTCCGCCAGTTATAAAAAGGCATAATAAATTTTACGGCCTGGCATTTGTCAAAAATGAAGGACAATCGATTTGGAAATGGGGAGAGTTTGTAAATCCGTTTGATGGGAGATTAGACATACAATATATTCCGCTTCTTTTCTTCTTCAACGGCGAACCAGGACAGCGAGCTTTAGCAATTATTAGAATTGGGAAATAATATACGTTTGTATCCACTATAACTTACTTACAATTCCAAGTTGTTTTATAAGATAATTTTCGATGTATACTTTAAACTTTTTCCATTCAACAAATATATTATCATCTAGGACGGCCTCTCTCGTAAAAACAAAAGATGGATTCGATCTATATTCTGCCAAATACTTAATAACTTTTTGCGCTAGCGTTTTATCGGTAGAATATTTGTTAAACAATTTACGTCTTAATTCTAAAAAGTCAGGAGCTAAGATACTGTCTAGAGACA
>JAFGPS010000207.1 GCA_016936075.1 Sedimentisphaerales bacterium
CTTTGTGGCAGCATTTCCTACTACCACACAATTTAGCAACTTAGTATTTCCTGCGCATGCAAATATTCCTCCACCTACATATGAGGAGGTTGTACCATAGAACCAATACCAAGGTCGATAGCTAGCTATATTTCTGGTTATCACACAATTCTCTACACGGACATCTGACTGAGAAGCAGCGATACCACCACCATCACTAGCGGAGTTACCTACAATAATACAATCCCTAATGACCGGACTGCTCTCTATACATAAAAACGCACCGCCATCTTGAGGCCCCATGTAACCCTGCGTTACTGTAAAGCCCTGGACAATGGAATTCGCATCCTCATTGGAGTGAAAATGGAAACCCCTGTGGTATTCAGGTTCGATAGGATTACGCCGATCTCCTCCTGGATAACTCCCTCCACATTGGATGATGCATGATTCCGGTCCATACTCGCTTTTAACGGTTATGGCCTTGCCCATGAAATCTATGTCGCGGTTACCGTCACCGGCATAAGTACCCGGAGCGACAAGGACTATATCGCCATCATTTGCATCATCAATTGCAGCCTGGATATTATTGAAATCAGCCGGACCATCATCATCGACATAAATAGTTCTATTCGCGAAGGAACAATTGCAAACCATCAATATTAAAACAACTTTCATAACACTTGCTATTCCAATTCTGAAAGCATACCCGAAGAAATTATGCGTATTTTTGTAAAAAAGTCCCTTTTTAAGCATTTTGCACCTCACTTTTCCAAAGTATGGCTTTTTCAAGCCGAAATCTCTTTAATCCCAGAAGCCTTTCCTTAAAATCTTAAATTAATTCTACTAAAAACAGACTGTAAAGTCAAAACGATCATATATTTTGTCCATTTAAATAGACCTTCTTTAAACATTCTCTGTATATTAATTAAGGCGCATTTGGGACGAGAAATGTTGACTATAAAAATATATTTTTTATTTAAAAAGAAACAATATTTGCGCAATGCGTATATTTTAAAACTGTGTATTGCTAATCGGATACCCGCCTTCGCGGCCATGACAGGAGGGGTGACCAGTATAAATTCTTACTAAATCACCAGTGGTATTATTTTATACTTTGGCATGCACTTTTTTTGACTTTGGTTTTATATCCTGCAATGCTATCTTTATTCTATCTCTACCTGATTGAGTTTTTGAACGCAACGTTTCAGTAGAAATTGAACCAATCGAACGTAATTTCTGGTACCTGTCTTCAAGCAGGTTTTCCACTTTCACACGTTTGAGTTCTCTAAGTGATTTTATGATGTATTTCTCTACGTTATATACCGCATCATGCAGGTTGCGATGTGCGCCGCCGAGAGGTTCCTGGATAATCTCGTCTATAAGTCCGAGCTTGTGTAAATCTTTACTGGTCAGCTTTAGTGCTTCAGCAGCGAGAGACGCCTGAGAGCCGTCGCGCCACAAAATTCCGGCACCACCTTCAGGAGATATTACCGAATAATACGCATATTCAAGCATCGCGAACCTGTCACCTACTCCGATTCCCAATGCGCCACCTGAGCCGCCCTCTCCAATTACAACGCAGATTACCGGCACTTTTAGACGTGACATTTCCCGCAGATTTACTGCGATAGCCTGAGCTATACCACGCTCTTCAGCTCCTATACCCGGATATGCGCCTGGAGTATCGATTAAAGAAACAATAGGAATATTGAACTTTTCAGCGAATTTCATCTTGAGCAGAGCTTTGCGATAGCCTTCAGGATTGGGACAGCCGAAATTGCATTCGATTTTTTGTTTTATATTTCGTCCCTTGTTCTGAGCGACAAGTAAAACTCTTTCTCTGCCGATATGCCCAAAGCCGGTCATGATTGCCCTGTCATCTCCGAAGCACCTGTCTCCATGAAGCTCACGAAAATCTTTTACCATCAATTCTATATAATCACAGGCAAGAGGTCTTTTAGGATGGCGTGCTACCTGGACAGTCTGCCAGGCAGAAAGACTTGAATAAACATGTTTAAGCTCGGCAACCTGCTGTTTTTGAAGTTCTCGAATCTCAGCAGAATAGTCTATGCCTTTGACTGAACTAAGCTTCCGAAGCTCATTCATCTGACTATCAAGCTCTGATATCTTTTCTTCAAAATTCAGGTGGTCAACACTATTTATATTATTATCTGGCATAATTTCGTACCTTTATACCGTCCTATGCGCAAAAAAATATTCACTTTATATTTCAATATATATTTCTTAATTGCGAGATACTACCATTTTTGTTCTGCTAATGAAAGAAAAAAACGCTTTTTTCAGAAACATCTATATAATTGCAAAATTGAATCACAATTACAACCGTATTCTTATCTCTTTACACACAAAGGACTTAAGTAAATCCCCCTCAAAATATATGTATATTCTCATTTTTGCTATACCCTCATGTTTTTATTAAGAGAATGTTTAACAAATTCAGTGATATTCTTAAATAAGGTATACCTAAACAAAATAGATTACAAAATAACAGTTAATTATATCGTTACAGATTTTGTAAGTAAAAAAACTATAAATACAATTATTGTTCGTCTTGTTTTTTCTGCAAAAGCTTATATTCAGTTTCGAATCGCATCTTGTGTTTAATTTCCTCTTGAGCAAGCGCCAAAAGTACCTCCCGCGAATGCTCATCATGAATAGTACCAATAAGATTAATATAAGTTCGATAGGCAGCATCTTCCTTTTCAATTGCCAGCATGAGAACATCTTTATAATCCATATCCAGAGGTGATGGATCATCACTAATAATATACTCATTGGCCGGTCTTGGAGGCTCAAGTTCTGTCGAAACAGTCTTGCCCATTTTCATAACTTCAAGCTCCAATTTGGCTTTGTGTTCCAATTCTTCAGCGGCTAAATCCTCAAATACTTTACTAATCCGATCATCTTTTACACTATCGGCTAAAGTCATAAAGAAATTATATGCTTCATTTTCACGAAATATCGCAAATTCGAGAATTTCCTGATCAGACTCGACCATGCCCATATTTTTCCTTTCGTTTCCCCAAACCACTGAAAAAGTACGAATCCTGTAAATAAACCTGCGACGAATTAGCATACTTGCGATTCCAAATGCTAATAAATTTAGTGTACTGCATAATATCTTATTGGCAATCATAAAATGATAATTTTTCTTGACCAAAAACTTGTTTTTACTTAGAATAAAATAGTTATTCTCAGATAAATTAAATCTGTTTTTCCGGAAAGAGAAGAGTAACATGAAAAAGGTAGTTTTTATTTCATCTTTTCCGCCGAGAAGATGCGGTATTGCAACTTTCACCTCGGATTTAATAAGAAATACCGCCGCGGCTGCCAACGAGCAATTCGAACCCTTAGTAGTATCTATGCGCTCTGATGAGCAAAAATACGAAGATCCGGTAAAGTTTGAAATTCATGAAGACGTTAAAAGCGATTATATATGTGCAGCAGACTACATTAATTTCAGCCATGTCGATTTAATCAGTGTTCAGCATGAATTTGGCCTGTTCGGAGGAGAAGCGGGAAATTATCTCGGCTTGCTTCTAAACAGATTGAAAGCTCCCGTGATAACAACTCTGCATACAGTTTTAGATGAGCCTACACCTGCTTATTACAAATCAATGCTCGAATTATGCGAAGCTTCTTACAAAGTAATCACTATGAACAAACGCGGCATTGAAATGCTGCAGGATATTTACGATGTCCCTGTAAGTAAAATAAAACTAATTCCTCATGGAATACCCGACTTGCCTTTTGTGGATAGTAACTATTACAAACATAAATTCGGGCTTGAAAACAGACGGACTATACTGACTTTCGGACTGCTCAGTAAAAACAAAGGCATTGAAACAATGCTTAAAGCAATGCCTGAAATTATTAAATCCGAACCTTCTGTAATGTATATTGTCCTGGGTATGACACACCCGAATGTTTTGAAACTCGAAGGCGAATCTTACAGGTTTAGTTTGCAGCAAATGATTAAAGACCTCGCAATAGAAGACAATGTAATTTTTTACAACAGGTTCGTAAACGATGATGAACTTCATAACTTCCTTTGTGCCGCGGATATTTATGTCACTCCATATCAGCAGGAAAAACAACTTACCAGCGGCACGCTATCTTTTGCCGTTGGAACAGGTAAAGCGGTTATCTCCACTCCTTACTGGGCGGCACAGGAACTTCTGGCAGATGGACGCGGCAAATTAGTGCAGTTTGGAAATGAAGTACAAATGGCTAACGAAATTACACACATACTTAAGAACAATTCGTCCTTTTATTCGTTGAGAAGAAAAGCGTATGATTATGGCCGCTCAAGAACATGGCCAAGAATCGGTCACGCTTACTGGAGGCTATTCAACGCAAAACGTTTACCCGTTCGTTTAGCATCTAAAAGCCCCCTTTCGCCTTCTAAAATGATATCGAATATACAAGTACCAGAACCTTCCCTGTATCACTTGAAAAAAATTACTGACGATACGGGGCTTTATCAACACGCAAAATTCACAATTCCAAACCGCCAGGAAGGCTACTGCACCGATGATAACGCCAGAGGTGTTATCGCAATGAGCCGATATTACGCGCAGTATCCTAACCCGGAAGCGTTAGAGCTTCTTGATAAATATTTATCTTTCATAATACATTCACAAAACAAGGACGGCACAGTCAGAAACTTCATGAATTTTGACAGAACATGGTGGAAAAACGAGCCGAGAAACGATGCTTTCGGAAGAATGCTATGGGCATTTGGAACCGTTATGGCTTCTCCCCCATCGCCGAGCTATTTATCAATTCTAAAGGACTGCTTCGACCAGTCCGTAGAACTTGTTCAAAAACAAATGCCGAAAGGTATGGCATATTCTATAATTGGGATGTGCAATTATTTAAAACATTTTCCCGGTGCAAGCGAAATAAAACGTCAGCTCGAATTGGCGGCTGACGGGCTTGTCATACAATACAATGAAAACAAATATCCCGACTGGCAATGGTTCGAGGATGCTCTTACTTACGACAACGGAATATTGCCGCACGCTTTGTTCGTAGCCGGTATGACCTGCGATAATAAACATTATTTGGAAATAGCTGAAAAGACGTGCGAATTTCTCATCGAAAACACATACAACAGCAAACATTTCAGTTTTGTAGGCTGTAACGGCTGGTATGTCAGGGGACAAAAAAGAGCATCCTTCGACCAGCAGCCGATAGACGCGGCCAGTACGGTTATGATGTTAAGAGCGGCTTATGACGCTACAAACAATGAAAAATATTTGACACTCCAAAGAAAAGCGTTCGACTGGTTTCTCGGAAGAAACGACCTGCGAATACCTCTCTATGATTTCAGAACAAAAGGCTGCTACGACGCACTGATGCACAACGGCGTAAACTTGAACCAAGGCGCCGAAAGTATGCTCAGCTTTCTAATAAGCCTTCTGTCGATTGTCGAGAGTTATTCAATTAGCCATACAACCAAAAATGAACAAAACATTTCTCTAAATAAAAACCTTATCGCAGAAATAACGAAGAAGAAAACAAAACCAGTAATAACTCAAACTTCAAATCAAGCTGCCAAATCTAAACCAAAACAAGTGTAGGGTGGGCAGTGCCCACCAACTCCTAAAAATGGTGTGCTCAGCACACCTCACTCAGAGTCCAAGGGACCTACAAAACTATATACTGTTGTTTTATACCTATGGGTGGCAGCCTCAAGCGAAGCTTGGGGATGGTTTAGAAGTTACAGATTGCCACGCCGTCTTTCAGACGACTCGCAATGACAAAAAAACGTTTTCACTGTGAACGTTTTATATGTTATTTTGAAGTTTTGTTGCTAATGACACTCTGAAGATTGCGCCGGTTGGTATGGCGTTTATTATTTCTACGAAGCCGTTGTGTGCCTGCGCGAATCTTTTAACGAGCGCAAGACCTAAGCCGCTGCCGGTTGTTTCGCGTGTGGATTCGGCTCCTATTCGGTAAAACTCCTGGAAAATTTTATTTCTCTGGCGATGTGGAATTCCCGGGCCGCGGTCCTCTACTTCAATTAAAATGTATTGGCCGTCACTTTTGGTTCTCACCATAATTTTTTTGTCTTCGGAATTACTCGAATATTTTACCGCGTTGTCGATTAGATTAACGACAATTTGTGTCACCGCGTCACTATCAAAAGCAATTTCGCCGCACTCACCGGACTGCATTTGAATCTGAAAACCTCTCTGGGCAGCGTAAGCTCTCATCATTTCGACGACATCCGTAACGCATTTGTTTATGTCACCAAGCTTGAATAAGTATTTCTTTCGACCTTTCTGAATACGTGAGAAATCAAGTACATTTTCAATAAGCCTGCTTAGTCTCTCGCTCTCTGTTCTCATGCTTCGATAATATTCGCCAAGTTTATCTTCTGATTTGATCCAGTTCTTCTCTAACATTTCCGCGTGCATTCTTATCGAAGTAAGAGGCGTTCGCAATTCGTGTGAAACGGCAGAAACAAAATCATCTTTTTTCTGCGCAAGCATAATTTGTTCTCTCGCGTTCATCCACAAACTGATGACAGCAACAGTAACGGCAAGAAAAACCACAGATATGATACTGAAATACCACGTTCGCAAATGACTGATTTGCACCATGAAGCGGCCGGGGTCATCCTCGAACAAATTCAAAAGCAAATGCCCAAAACCGAAATCAAGAATAGCGGTATAAGCGGAATTTCCATTTAGCTTGCGGCCAAGTTCATAACTCATTCCATCACGCACAAAACGCTTTGTCGAGTCTTCGACTTTTTCGAGGAGCTTTTTCTCATTAAGCTGGAATCCCTGGTAAAGCTCTTTTCCTTCGATTTTAACCCGGCGTACCATAAAGACCTGGCCGCCGAAAATAGAGTCCTTGTTATTTTCTTCCGGAATTACTATTGTACTAAACGGCTCGATTATTACTTCGACTATATCAGCCTGATTCGGTTCGGGCAACGCTGGTAGGCTTATTGCCCTTTGCCCACCAAACGCAAAAACCTGACTTTCTTCAGCATCAGACATTTGTGTAGCTTGCGGGGTTCTTGCACGGCCGCCAAAACTGCCCATACCACCTCTGCCGCCTCGACCGCCACCTATCGGTTGCTGTGGTATTTGTTGCTGCATTTCATCTGTCGGAATACGCCCGGATTGCGAGAACTGAGAAGTAGCTCCATTTATTATTTGACTTGGCCTTTCCTGTTGCAAATACATGTCAGTAATTTCGCCTACCTGAACAGAGTTGTTCCAACTATTCTGGCCGACATTGTTCGAAACAAACTCGCGAGATTGCATCTGAACTTGAGGTTCATCATTTGAATTTTGCAAACCTTCGATATTATAACTACCTGTTCTACTTGCAGTATTACCTTTACTAACTTGCTTGGTATTAGCAAGAGCTCTTTTATTGCTGCTTTCAGCATTAGTTGTTATTTCGTCAATAGATTCTTTAGCTAAACTTTCATTCAATTCCCTTTTCAATTCACTTACAATTCCATCAAGTTTCCTCTTGCTATCCGACGAGTCTTTTGATTCAGATTTTTCGAGAGCAGGTATAACGTTCTCCTGAACATTTTTGAAATTACTTTCCAATAGCTTATTTAAATTCACGGGGCTATCTGCTAACACCTGAGCTTTCTGCTGTTCAACAAATCCGTTTGGCGATGTAAGAGTATTACTGTCATTGTCATATTGAAAATTAAAATAAGCCAAATCATGCTCGATATCATCCGCTAAAGGAGAAACCTTTACAGCCACCTGCCGCGGATTTAAACCATTGACATTATTTCCAATATCCTGTGATTCCATTTCGATACGATCGACAGAGCCGCTTCTACGGCTGGCGCGTTCATTTAGCTGAACATCCTGATTTGCGATTATGGTATCTTCCGGTATCGAATAATACTGGTAATCTGTATAAGGACGGCTCTGCTCCTGCTTTCGGAAAGTATCAAGTGTATCATTTACATCGAATCTGATTTGCTCGGCAACATCCGCAAATTCAGTTATTCGCGTTCCTTCAATACCCTGTACCCACATCGAGATTGCACGATATCCGAGCCAGCTCAATCCGCTGAAAGCAGCAATAATAATCAACGATAATATAATAAGCCTTCTATACATAATTTTTCACAAACCTCTATTCGTCGTACGTGATGCGTCGTGCGTATCGCGTTGATTGAAATACGCAATACGCAATACTATATACGCTGTACGATTTTATGAAATTTGATTCTCATATTTATAACCCGCGCCGCGAATTGTTTTAATAATCTGCGGCTCATTAGAATCAATTTCTATTTTGCCCCGGAGTTTGGCAATATGCATATCGGTCGTTCTCGTTCCCAAATCCGTCATAATCTCGTGCCAAACTTCTTTATACAACTCGTCCCTGCTGATTACCCTGTTCGGATTGGCTGCGAAGTACTGTATTATTTCCGCTTCGCGTTTGCTTATCGAAATTTCATTTCCATTTCGTCTTGCAGTCAGTGACGCAATATCAATTTCCAAATCGGCAAACTGAAATTTCTGCCCAACTTTTCGAGTCGGGTCCATTCGCCGCAATACAGCATTTATTCTCGCGAGCAATTCTTCAAGCGAAAATGGTTTTGTAATGTAATCATCCGCGCCGAGATTCAAACCCGCAACGCGTTCCTTTTCCAATCCTTTTGCGGTGAGCATCATAATTGGAGTCTGCAAACCTTCACGGCGCCATTTCGTACAGAGCTGTTCGCCGCTGATTTTCGGAAGCATCAAATCGAGCAATATCAAATCGAAGCTTTGCTCTGCGACAATCCTCTCGGCTTCGAGGCCGTCAACCGCAACTGAGGCCTCAAAGCCGTGATATTCGAGAAAATCCACTAACGCCGTCTGGATATTTTGTTCATCTTCAACAACAAGAATTTTTGCTTTCGGTTCCATACTGTATCCTGTCCGCCGAGGCGGAGAAATATTCTGTATCATGTATTCTGAGTTCTGTATTCTATTTATATTATAGACTATAACACGCCCGAAGGTTTGTAAATAGTTTGTAAAAAATTGAAAGCCGGATTTTACAGGCAATTTACTGACGTTTTGACTCACTTCATCGTATAATTTTCTTTAGTAAAAAGATAATAAATGAGATTTTTGCAAAGGAGACACAAAAATGAATTCAATTCAATTCTATAGAAAACATGTATTAGCCGCAGCCTTAATTGTATTGTTAATGATGTCTTTCCGGACAATAGCATCCGAAAATATCCCAGAAAACGCGCTGGCAAATATGCCTGTGAAGGAAGTTACAGTTTTCAAGGACGGCCATAGTTTCGTCCTGCATGAAGGCCAAATGCCAACTGACGCGGACGGCAACATCATGCTTGATTATTTACCAAGACCAATCATTGGAACGTTCTGGAGCTACTCCGCTGATAGCAAAGCAAAGCTATCCGGTGTTGTGTCAGGAAAACGGATTGTCTCAATTGACAGAACGGCGTTGAATATTCCCGAATTAATAAGAGCCAATATCGGCGCAAAAGTCAAAGTCTCTGAAATTGGCATCGATGCTTACGAATGCACTATATTTTCAATTCCATCCAGAAGCTCAGAAGAATTACAAAGAACAAATCCCGATTCTAATCCTGACCAGCTTCCTCAGCAAGGCAATATAGTTTTGTTCAAATACGAAGGCGGAATCAAAGCAGTTCCTATCGAACGCATTCAGCAAATTACTTTTCTCGAAGAACCAGAATCTTCACTTGAAAACAAAGAGTTCAGAAATATTATGACACTAAAACTCGACTGGAACAAAAATACTCCCGCGAAAACTGCCAACGTAGGTATGATGTACGTCCAGAAAGGTATCCGATGGATTCCAAATTATCGCGTTGAAATTGACGGCAAAGGACAGGCTCTCATAAAGCTGCAGGCAACATTAATCAATGAACTTGTTGATATTGAAAATGTCAAAGCTCATCTTGTCATCGGAGTTCCTAAATTTGCTTTTCAGGATACAGTCGATCCCATGTCACTGCAGCAAACGGTAGCGCAGCTTTCGAACACTTTTCAAAGCAATAGCCGAACAGCTTATTCATTTTCAAACGCAATAATGAGTCAGTCAGCTATGCCTGTGCGTTATGTCGAAACTCCGGGCAATAATGATACTATCGATTTAGGTCCCGAAGTAGCTTCATCAGGTAAAAACGAAGACTTGTATGTTTTCACACTCGATAATATTTCACTGAAAAAAGGCCAGCGAATGGTTATCCCTATCGGCGAGTACAAATTGAAATACAAAGATGTTTATGTACTTGATTTACCATTCAGCCCGCCGCCCCAGGTACGTGAACGTTTGAATAATGACCAGATGGCACAATTAGCAAAGCTTTACAATGCACCGAAAGCAATTCACAAAATCAGAATTTCCAACACAGCGAATTGCCCTCTCACTACCGCTCCGGCACTGATTCTTCGTGATGGAAAAATTATCGCACAGGGTATGATGACCTATACCGCAATTGGTTCGGCAAGTGACCTTGAACTTACTACCGCGATTGATATTTCCATCCAAAAATCTGACGAGGAAGCAGAACGAGTTCCAAATTCTATCTCATGGAACGGCGATAATTATTTCCGCAGCAATATGGCGGGAAAAATATCTATTAAAAATAATCTCTCCGATACAATTGAGCTTGAGATAAAACGAAACGTGCTCGGAACGATGGACAGCGTCAATAAAGACGGTAAAATAGTCCAGAAAGGAAACTATGAAGGTGATTGGATGGACCCGGAGAGTTTCCCATTCTGGTGGAGCTGGTACAACTGGCCGTACTGGTGGTATCATTTTAATTCCGTAGCAGAGGTAAATTGGAATTTGAAGCTTTCCGCGGGCGAAAGTATCGAGCTCGAATACAAGTGGCATTATTTCTGGCGATATTAATTTACCCATATTAACAAAATAGGTTGCATAATTACCCAATTTATTATACAATATAGCAGGACTTAGGGGGGTGATTATCCCTATCCTGTAATCAATTTGTTTTTGTAGAAAAGGTGATTATGTCAGGAATGTTTTATTCATTAGAAGAGGCCGCGGAAAAACTCAGTAAATCGAAAGACGAAGTCAAAAAATTGGTCAAAGATGGTCAACTGCGTGAGTTTCGTGACGGCCCGAATATTCTGTTCAAAGCCGAAGAGGTCGAAGCACTAATCCCAGAAATAGATATTTCCGGACCTTCTGAAATCGAAGAACCTGTCAATAGTAAAGATGAGACGGAAATACTCGAACTGGCTCCCGAAGAATCAGAAGCAATCGATGAAATAGATATACCTGAATTTACTCTTGAAGAACCTGAAACTGAGGCCGTCGAAGAGGAAATGGAAATACCTGAGCTAACTCCCGAAGAAACAACTGAAGAAGTTGTTGACGAAGAACCTCTTATGCTGGAACCTGAGCCGGAAAAAAAATCTGAGGAACAAGATGATTTTATCGATTTCAATGATGATACTGCAATTTCTGAAATTCCGGAAGAACCTGCAGAATCAAAAGTCGAATTAACAGATGACAGTTTCGCTGATTTTTCGCTTAATTCTGAAACCGGGGCGCCTGCTGATAATAACGATTTAAATGATTTAACTGACGGTGACACCGATTTAGTCGGACAGGGAACAAGCATTCTCGGTCTCACTGACAATAAAGAATACGACCTTACTGACGATACAATGGCC
>JAFGPS010000208.1 GCA_016936075.1 Sedimentisphaerales bacterium
CCTCCTAAAATACTTTAATTTTCAGGATATAATTATACATTAACTAACCGACTTTAGCAACAAGCCCCTTCGCGGGAATGACAAAATCATATTTTCTGTGAACGCATACTAAAAGACTTTAGAATTCTCCGGGAAAGACTTTCATGGGTCTAACACAAGAAACCAACATCGTATTGATCGGAATGCCCGGATCGGGTAAGAGTACCGTAGGTATTATCCTGGCAAAAATGACTTCGCGGGATTTCATTGATACGGACGTCTTGATACAGGTCTCGCAGGGGCGAGCCTTACAGACAATAGTGGATAATGACGGCTACATGGTATTACGACAGATTGAAGAGAAGGAACTGCTCGCCCTGAACTGCCGGAATCACGTAATCGCTACCGGCGGCAGTGCCGTTTACGGCCCGAAAGCCATGGAGCATTTAAAGTCGAATGGAATCATAGTTTTTATCGATGTAGATATGCATACTCTTGAATCAAGGATTACTGATTATAAAAGCAGGGGCCTTGCAAAACCGCCGGATCAGAATTTTGCAGAACTGTTTGCCGAAAGACTAAAATTATACAAACAATACGCCGACATCACCATCCACGCCACAAACCTTTCACAGGGAGAGGTTTGTAAAGAAATCATATTCGCTACAATTTAGCTACTTGACGAAAAATAATTATACAGTTATCATATACTATATGGAATTCAAAGTTGATCGTAAAAAATGTGTTTTGAAAAAGCTCCAAGATGAAGATAACGGCTATGTTGATGCCAACCCAGCCGAGAGAATCTCTATGGTTTGGGAGTTAACTAAACAGGTATGGGCTTTTGCTGGTATAGATGCTGAACAAAGACTACAAAGAAATGTTGCAAAGCTTATTAGACCACAAGGTTGAATTCCTTGTTGTTGGGGCTTATGCAATGGCGGTACACGGTTATCCAAGGGCTACCGGAGACCTTGATTTATGGGTTTTCACTTCAAGCGAGAATGCCGAAAAAGTCTATAAAGCTCTTGCGGAATTTGGTGCGCCGTTAGGGCAGATTGGTAAGGATAGTTTTTCTGAAAAAGGAATTATTTTCCAAATCGGAGTAGCTCCCTGCAGAATCGATATCATTACTCAAATAAGCGGCGTTGAATTCGAGCAAGCCTTCCCCAAACGAAAAGAAATCGAAATCGATGGAATAAAATTCCCGGTAATATCGAAAGAAGATTTAATTCGCAATAAAGAATCAACAGGCAGGGAAAAGGATAAACTTGATAGCAAGAATATGCAAGAATAGATTATTTAATTCTCCCGCACCTATGGCATCTTCGACAAAGTCGCCAAGACGCAGAGATAAAGACTTTGTCATTCCCTTGAAAAAGGGAATCCAGAAGCTATCCGTTTTACACTCCACGCTATAAGCTATTTTTATCTGTATTCTGTGTCCTGTTTCCTTTTTTACTTTTTTCTTGCCCAATAACTATCTACAATATAGAATACCTGTCGAGATTATAGGATTGCATCTTTTGACGTTTAGAGCCAAGAGAAGACGTTCTATTGTGTGCTTGCTATTTGCGAGCCAATGATAGGGGCAAGAAATGCAGGATTTGGAAATAGGAAACTGTATATAATGAAAATAAATTAGTATGGTGTCCCTAATGGCGTTTCCTTAAGCAGCATAAGCTTTCCTCCATTGTTCACGTGTTCTTCTCAATTTAGGATAATGTTTACGTTCTCTTGTTACTGCCCTTGGCTCTTTTCTGCCTGGTCTTTGGGGAACAATATGTGCCCCTATTTCCACCAGCATTGCTTTGTAAATCTGCGGTAATCGCCATATCGGCTCACAAGCTAACGCAGGTGCGAAGTATAAAACCGCTCTGACCGCATGAACAAAGCTAATTCTAATTGGATCAATATTATTCTCAATAGCCGCTTCAAGCATGATTGTTCTTACAATATTTACGGCTATCAGCCGTGATGCAATTTCTTTTTTGATCCCATCGGGAGTTAAACTTCTAAGAACATCGGCAGAAAAATTCACTTTTACTTCTTTAAATAATGTTTCGATTCTCCATCTTTTGTTGTAAAGCTGTGCGGTTTCTTTGGCAGGATAGAGCTTCTCATCAAGCAGCGATGTTACAAACCAGATTGTTTTATTTCTACGTACATGAATTTTGATAAAGCGGACCATAATTTTATCCGGAAGAAGCGGATTGGTTCGACGATAAATTTTGTTGATTTGCAGCCAGCCCAAAAAATCATTCTGGCTGTAGGATTCAATGCGATTAATGCGTGATATCTTAAGTCTCTGATTGACCATTGTGAGGAACTCAAGTCCGATGGACATATAATACCAATAAAAATGGGCAGCAGCGAAATGCCTGTCTGCTATCAATAAATCGCCTTTTTGAAGCTTTTGAAGCAGCGGGCGAGCCAATGGATTCTCACCTTGATCATAACGACCCAATGCATAATCAAGCACTGTCATTGTATTGGCCATACATAATGTAACCAATCGAGCCAGCGGGTACTTGCATCTGCCATGAAAACCTGTAGGGATGCCAAACTCATCGAATAATTCCGGCTTGTCGGGCATGGATATACATGTACCGTCAAGCAGAACCAACCGGTGTCCTTTCCACTTGTCAAACGATTGTGAATATTTTTGTGATTGTCGGGAAATACTTTCAAAAAGATTCCTCCATAGTTCCACAGGCAATCGTTGTCGAGCCTTTGCTACCGAGCCTAACGAAGGAGACTTTCCCGCATCGTTACTGAATCTGCTCGAAAATGATGTCCATAATACCTGCCAGCTTGCGGCAAAGGATTCTTCCGGCCAGATGGCAGATAGAACCATGTGCAGAATTGTTATTATTGGTGTGATTACCCTTCGTCTGTATTTATAATTTACCTCGTCGCAGGCATACTGAATATCTTCGTTCGTCAAGACTTTGCGGATGGAATTTAAGGATACAGATTCCATTTTTATAGAAATACTTTCATGTTTTTTGGGTTCATTGTCGATATCATTTTCATACATATTATGGTCTCCTTAACGATAATATTTATTGACAATATTCTTATCGTCTCAGGAGACCTTTTTTGTTAATTCGCTTAAGGAAACGCCATTAGTATGGTGTCCCCAGATTTCGCATGTAGAATCGATATAATTACTCAAATAAGCGGAGTAGAATTCGAGCAAGCTCATCCCAAACGAAAAGAAATCGAAATAGATGGAATAAAATTACCGGTAATATCGAAAGAAGATTTAATTCTCAATAAAGAATCAACCGGCAGAGAAAAGGATAAACTCGATAGTAAATATATGAAGAGCTATATAACGAAAAATAACAAGAGGACAACAGATTTTTAATACTGAAATGGAATTTATAGAAAGACCAGATTTTCTTAAAAGAGGGATTATAGATGATCCTACAATTGAAAAAGTATTTATCGATTCTACTGGTTCATACATAGTAGAAAAGCATTCAGTAAAAGAGAATCTGGATTTTGCTTTTAGTCTTACTATAAAACGCATAGACAAAAAGACTATCAGGTCTTGGAGGATACTTCAAAATATTAAAAATGCCATTGCTGGAGAGGATTCCGTTGCGATTGAAATATATCCAAGAGAGTCAGAGGTCACAGATACTGGAAATCTTTACCATTTGTGGGTATTTAGATCAGAAATCAGTGTAAAAGTTAAAATTATCCCTCCAGTTGTTAAATAAAGGGGAAACTGTTGATTTAATTTATACCCACACTATTTAAATGATACTTATTGTGATAAAGTCTATACGACTGTGGACCAAAAGAAATGAATAGGTAGTTTTAGCAACTATCAAGTTAATAATAAATCAACTATTTAAAGATATTGCAAAAGTAAAGCTTATAATAACTTGTTGGCTACATGAGGAAATAATATGTGGGAATTCATAGAAAGAATTAATATACCTGGATTTGAAGTAGGCCAAAATGGAAATATTAGTTTTAAATTAACAGAAGAAGAAAAAAAAGAAGTTGATAGAATCTTCGATATGTTCAAGGGGTACGCGATACATCGTGATGTTGCCGATGATTTTAATAATGGATCGATTTCCTTTGCCCTTTGTAATTATGCCAAACAGCAATTTTCTTTATTTGAAATGGATATCCAAACGAAAGAATCTCCCACAAGTATTGAAAAGGCTCTTGCAGCAATTGTGAAAGCATATAGTTTTTATAAGTTACCTATTTATTTATATGATATTGCTTGTGGCTTAGAAAAAGTTGGAAATATTGAAGAATCAAAGAAATTCTTTGTTGAATTTCTTAAAAGACAAGCAGAATATCAGACAAAACAGATTGATGCCGCATTCATGAAACATCGCGATATAGATAAAGCTTTAAATGATGCAAAAGAAAAGATAGCAGAGATTTAATATAATAATAGGTATATTTTTAAGAACTCACAAAAGGTAAAAGCCAGATGAAGTATTTCACAAAAGCAATTGATAAGTATTTTGCGTCTTGGATCCTGTGTGATACTTGGCCTACAAATCACCCATTAGATATGGAAAGGTTCTATCGATTTATAATAGCGATTCATCACTTTAGTAGAAATAAAAGAAATCCACCACTTGAACTTAATGATCCAAGACTCGCTAATTACCCAGAGAGTGTACGCCCAAAATTCGCAAGAACTTTGGCAGGTACTTATCGTAATCCCAGAACTAATGATGAAAAAG
>JAFGPS010000019.1 GCA_016936075.1 Sedimentisphaerales bacterium
GAAGAGAAATGCGACATTATCCAACTCTGAAAAAAACAAGAAAGCTATGGAGATTAAAACATGTTGCTTAAAGTCCCGCCATTCATAACTGTCCCTATTTGAACCCAATAAAGGTGTCGGGTACATTTATTTCCTTTGTGAAATCCAGGGCACAAGAATTAATAACAAGAAGGATATGAAATGTCAGACAAATCTGTGATCATCATTGGAGGAGGCATCGCCGGACTATCAGTAGGTTGTTACTCGCAGATGAATGGTTACCGCACCCGGATTTATGAGATGCATCATAACTCGGGCGGACTATGCACTTCATGGCAGCGAAATGGTTACAATATTAACGGCGGCGTTCATATAATAGTTGGTTGCGGAAAGAAATCAAACTTTTATAGAATTTGGGAAGAGCTTGGTGCCGTTCAGGGAATAGAGTTTTTGCACTTTGAAGATTTTGTTAGTTTTGAGGGAACCGATGGAAGGACATTTACTCTTCATGGTAATATTGACAAACTGGAAAATCACATGATGAATGTTGCTCCCGAAGATCATAATTTGATCGCTGATTTCATCAATGGTGTTCGCAGGTGTGTTAGTTTTAATCCGCCGATTCTCAAAATGCCCGAACTATATGGCCCTGTTGAAGGTCTGAGTGTATTTTTCAAGATAGCTCCCCATTTAAGATTATTTAGAAAATGGTTTAAAATATCCATGTACGATTTTGCCCAGCGTTTCAAAAGCACGTTGCTCCGGGAGCTATTTTCTGAACTGTGGTTTCCTGATTCACCGGTTTTCTTTTTTATGATGATGCTCGCCAGCCTGCATCAAAAGTCTTCCGGTTACCCTATGGGTGGATCATTACCGTTTTCCGAGTCAATTGAAAGACGATACCTCGCACTGGGTGGCCAATGTTATTATAATTCAAAGGTTTCCAAAATAATAGTTAAAAACAATAAGGCTATGGGTATCAAATTAGAGGATGGAACCGAACAATGGGCTGATTATATTATTTCTGCTGCAGACGGATATACAACAATATTTAAAATGCTGGACGAAAAATATTCTAATAAAAAAATCCGGAATTATTATAAAAAGCTTCCTATTTTTCCTGCATTGATTCAGATATCTATAGGAATGAAACAATCACGCAGCTTAAACAGTAGCTTTACCGGTAACTCGACCGGTCTAAATCTGCCGTTACAAAAACCTGTCATGATTGCCGGTGAGCAATTAAATCGTCTTGGCATACGTGTTCACGACTTCGATTCTACGGCAGTTCCTATTGGCAAAACGCTCATTAAGATACTAATACCTTCGGATTTAAATTATTGGAAACCCTTGTATGAAGACCGCGGCAAATACGAAGCCGAGAAAGAGCAAATTTATAATAAGGTAGTTTCCATACTCGATAAGCGCTTTCCCGGTTTAGCAAATTTAATCGAAATGTACGATGTAACTACCCCAATTACCAGTATACATTATACCGGTAATTGGAAAGGATCGCATCAGGGATGGATGCTCACACCAAAGACGGGAATACTTCGTATGAAAAATGTGTTGCCGGGACTGGATAATTTCTTTATGGCTGGGCATTGGGTTGCACCGGGAGGAGGTGTGCCTACAGCTGCTCTATCAGGAAGAAATGTCACTCAATTACTCTGCAAAAAAGATAAGAAGCCGTTTGTAACTACAGTTCCATAATGGAATTTAAGATTAAAAATAGATTCTTCGACTTACTAAGATAAAATAGACGAATACTTGCCTACCTGTTGCAGGGCAGCAGACCTAAGACAACAGACTAAAGACCGAACGATGCCCGGGAAACGAAACAGTGTCAGGTACATTTATTAAATATGACGAACTCAAAAAGGAACTCATCGCGGCAGTGCAATAGTAATACTTACATTTATATTTTTTTCAATGCGGCTATTATTCAGGAGCCGTCCAGAAAATATTATCAAGTCTTGTATCGTCGTTTTTACTTACAAACCTGATTCTAACGTTTCCTGGTTTATTTATACCGGTAATTTTCAAATAATTACATTCCCAGCGGTCTCCATCTTCAGCTTTGAATGTACCCATCGATTCAACGCCTATAAAAACTTCGATTTCCGAACCTCGATAAAGGTTAAAATGTAAATCACCTATACCATCAGGAATTGTAGCTGAAATTGATGAGTCTTGATCCATTTCAATATAAGTATCAGTTAATATTTCTGTATCTTTTACCGAACGAATGTTGGCGTAGTTCCATATTATGCCGTTATCTCCTGTAAATGTCCCTGTGCCTGAATCAGGATAAAGATTGTCAAAAGATTCGCAGTTTTTAAGACCATTTTCAAGATGCTTTAGATATTCATCTATACTTTCAGGCTCATTTTTGTACCAGCCTGAATACGGAGTGTTTCGTACTGTATTATAGATTATGTCATGAATTATTTTTGCGTCATTTTTGCTGAATTTAATTTTGCTTCCGCTTTTATTTACAGCTTCTCCGGGCAGCTTGCGAATGTCATATTGATAAGCACTGCAAAAACACATACATGCCTGGACATACCTGCCAATTTCGCTAAGATGTATTTCATCGCTCATTAGTTCATCTGTGTTTTTATAATCTTCCAATTCACCCTGCTCTATTTTCTCTCTTAATAACTGAATAGCGATTCCTACCGGGCTGTTGTATACTTTGTAATTCAGTTTCTTTGTTATCAGGTAAGTTGTTTTTATACCTCCCATGCAAAGGGCCTTAACATTGTCCCAGCCGTGCAACTGGTTATACATATCCGCCGCCGATGGCCTGGCAACTGTCCAGTAATCATGAATTAATAGTTTTGCATGCGGATTATTTTCTAAAAGTACTTTGCCCATTTTCGCACAGGCCTCAGCTTCCGGCTCGGAATATTTATAAGGCAGATGAGCGGACATTAAAAATATATCTACAGTTCCAGAGGATAATTCGGAATAAGGTTCCTGGTTCTTGCTCGCGCTTGCATGGTTTCGCATGTTACCCTTATAGCAGGAACCGGCTTTTAGATTTATTCCTGCTTCATCGGCAAAAGATTGGATGTATCCACAATCTACGGTATAGCTTTGGCCTAAACTATATACATTATATTCTGCCATGCAGGAATTGTAAGGTAGGGATGTAACTGTAATTAATACAATAATGATAAAAAATATTTTGCCGCCCATTCTCCTTTCCTTTCATTTCTTATCTTATGCAATGTGAGCCAAAATCCGGTTTTTAGCTCATAAAAAGCATTTATCTTGTTACTAATCAAGCCTTCATAATATACGGACGTGAATAATAGAAAAAAGTAACAAAAAAAAATAAAAAAAGATTCAGTTTATTAGAAACAGCATTGTTTTTCTACTTCGATTTGACGCTTGCGGACTTAGGGCAGGCCTCATTTTTAGCTTACTTTTCGATCAAAAACGAGACGGGTCAGCGGAAAAATCAGAAAAAAATAAAATAATTTTTATTGCAGGCCGCATATGGACTTAGCGTTTTTGGGGGTATGTCACTACCCTCGTTTTTGGCGCAGTTTTCGTTCAAAAACGTAACAGCGTTCCTATTTATAGAGGGGAGAATGTTTTTTCTCTCAATTGAAAAGTAAATAGTTTAAACAGGCCCCATGGGTTCTGTCTTAAAAAAAGAAAGGGGAAAGTTATGTCGACGGAAGCGCAAAACAAAGCCAATTCCGGCTAATGGCCGGAGTGTATGAGAGGATGAGTATATGAGTAGATGGGAAAACAACTCATACACACATACACCCATTAACTCTTATACGTTTGCGAAACAAACCCAATCTTAAAAAGAATACAGAATACTGAATTCAGTAGCCAGTAGAAAATATGAAACTAAGTCCTATACGCTAAACGCTCTACGCTTTACGCTATCTTGCTAAACAAAGCCAATTTCAAAATAGGTAAAATATACCTTTTGTAACGATCGCTGTCTTGCTTAAATATAAGTCTATGTATGACAGTATATTATATGTGATTATGTGTCCTGCGAGGCTTCTTCTTCGTTATCATCCTCAAGTACGCCGAGTTCGACGAGTGCGTTGAAAGCGGCTTTCTGCTCCGCTTCTTTCTTATTGGTTCCCCATGCACTTGGATAGTGCTGACTGGCGATTGTAACTTCCAACTCAAAGCATTTGTTGTGGTCGGGACCTTTCTCGTCAAGCAAGACATAAGACGGCGTAGAATTGAAGTTTTCCTGCGCATATTGCTGAAGCAATGATTTAAAGTTGCCCTGCGGATGCTCTGCATCAGACTGCTCGATTCTTTCGCCCATTACCTTCAAAATAAAACTTTGAGCGGACTCGAAACCTCCATCAATATATATCGCTCCAATAACGGTTTCAAAAACACCGGCGGCTAATGAGCCTGATAGAGCCTTATTGGAAATCATGCCTTTGCCGATTTTGAGGTATTTATGTAATCCGAGCTTGCGTGCAACCTGAGCACATATCTCGCGTGAAACGAGCATGCTCTTTATTTTGGTGAGGTCTCCTTCGAGATAATCCGGGAATCGCTCGAAAAGACGCTGGCATACAACCAGGGCAAGGACCGAATCGCCGAGGAATTCCAGTCTTTCATTACTTGAAATACGACTATCTACTGCAGAAGTATGAGTAAATGCCAGGGCTAAAAGTTCCTCATTCTGAAACTTGTAGCCTAAGATTTGCTCGATTTGCAGTCTTATTTCTTCTTCCATAAATTTTCAGGAATAGGAATAGGAAGAGAAAATCTTCTCCGGTTAGGGATGGGCGAGCCACTATCCCTAAACCTATCTCCTAAAATATTAAACTAATTGTAAGCTTGCCAAAGCGACAAATTTGTCATCTGCGAAATCAAATATACCATCAAGGCCTGTAACAGTAAAAATGCCCCTCGTTGCTGCTGCTACTGAGCAGAAAATCAACTGGTGGCCGCAATCGCTAAGCATTTTACGTAACTTTAAGAGTTTTGATAAACTTGATGAAGTTATGATATCTATACTTGAAAAATCGATAACTACGTCACAATCACCGCGATCACGAACAACTTCTGTTACAGATTTGAGTTCATCGCCCATATCCGGCTCTTGTTGCAAATCCACTAAAATAACACTTTCCGACCAATCTTGAATCCCCATTCTAATCTCCTTCTGTAAATTTTTGATAGGATTAAACTTTTTTTCAGGATAATTTTAACTTTCTCATGTCGTATCCTGGTTTTTTATTTTTTTTACCGATACAAATAATTCTGTCTAAAATATTCGTTTTCAATACTAAAAACAACATTCTGCCGCTACCCATAAGGTATTTAGCCTTTACACAAGAGGCAAGCGTCTGATATTTTATCGGCATAACTGCCAATCAAATTAACAAAAGTTATTCTTCCTGCTTTCTTTTTATCTCTTTTATCAAAGTCATCATTTCTATAACACGTAATTCAATCGCGGAAAGTATCCAGAATTTGAAATGGTTGACCTTTGCCTGAATATGAATCATGTACATAATTTTTACAGAAAGCATGATTGTTGTCAGTTCAACCATTAATAGACGCAAATCTTCCTTAAAAATTGAAACAACTCCTGCAATGATTATTATTATGATAAATAATATATTTATAACTTTCGTACGGAATTGCGGTACACCGCCTATTCTACCGATGATGGCTCTAACCCGCTCTTTTTCCTGCTCAAAATGCTCTAATTCGACTTTCAAGTCATTAATTTCGTCTTCAAACTGTTTTAATTTCTCATCCATAATTACTCCTTATAATTATTATTATTCGTCATAATGTCTTTTCGTTAAAATAGGCAAAATAATAATTGTCCAATAATAAACTGATTATCAATAAAAATACCGTTACTATAAGCATTTCACGGCTATTGCTATATCGAAACTTGAGATTTTTTTATAAAACATACAGAATTTTCTGTATAAAATTGAAAAATCAGCTAAAATCTCTTTCTATTTGTCTTTTATTGGAAATAGTAATATAGAAACTTGAAGTAAAATCGTTTTAAGGAGTAGTTTTAATGTCAGAAAGTAAAAAATCTGGAATAATTAACAGAATCAGAGGCAAAGTAGCAGGAAACGCCGCTGGATACCTGGAACATGGTTGGGTTATCGCAAACCATAAGCTTGTTTCCTTCCACGCTGCTTTTATCTCATCCGTGCTTAGTCTTCCCGTTGAGCATTTAAAAACACTTGCTGAAGAAGGCAAAAATCTTAAGCTTGAAGTATTGAAGTTCATGTTTGCCAGCTGGGAAATGCCAGTGTCCGTATTAATCGTTTACCTGTCATGGCACATTGCAATTGCAATCCATGAAATGGGTCACTTTATGACGGCTGTGAAGTTGAGTGCTTTGAATCAAGATTCTCAGGACAAGGCAGAAAAGGCTTTAGCCGGTGGAAAATTCGGACTTTATGCACAAATGCTCTTACTTATACCATGGGGTAAATTCTATGGCGTTAAGAAAGAAGCAGGTAACTATGCACCGGATGCACCTTATAACTTAGCCGTAGCAGCTTCCGCTCCTATTTGGAGTCAGTGGCTTGCTACGATCTGTTTGCCGATTGCAGCATTCGGAATTATAGTGGGTCTTCTGACCGGGAGCGAAGCTTTAATTTACATTGGCCGCTTCTTTTTAGCTCCAGGTTGCGTTGGTCTCTTGGATAGATTGATGGCTGACCCTGGTAAGTTGAAAGAATTCCGCGCCAGAGAAAAAGCCGCAGCAGAAGCAGCAGCAAGAGCCGCAGCCGCCGATACAAGTACAGAAAGCTGGTATATACGTTCGACAGAACTCAAAAAGAAATTCCTCACCTCTCGTATCCAGTCAATTGAACTTAAAGACGGTACA
>JAFGPS010000209.1 GCA_016936075.1 Sedimentisphaerales bacterium
AATAGTCTTCGGGATGGATACGTGATTTTACGGCTTCCAGAGATTCGTCAAACTGACCCTCTTTAAATCCAAATATAGATTCTATTTCATCTGACCAGTAAATCTCGTTTGTTTCGATATTCCATTCCCAGGTTCCAATACCACCGATACGTTGTGCTAATTCATAACGTGCTTCACTTTTACGTAAACTATCTTCCGCTTTTTTTCGCTCGGTGATATCTTCGAATATTGTTGCAAATCTATTTTTATTGGTACAATATGCAATGACAGAATACCATCTATCTAATGTTTCCGAATATTCTTCGAAGCGACATTTTTGTCCAGTTAGAGCAACCTGGACATATTTATTTATCCAGTTGCCGGGATCATTTTCGATATCTGGCAGGACTTCAGAAGCTTTCTTATTAATAATTTCATCACGTTTAAGGCCAGTGAGTTTTTCGAATGCCGGGTTAATATCAATGAATAAATAATCGACAGGATTATTATTTTCATCAAAAACAATTTCATGCAGAGCAAAGCCATCCATCATGCTTTCAAATAGAAGACGATATTTTTTTTCGCTTTCGCGTAAGGCATATTCAGTTTTTTTCTTTTCAGTTATATCTCGCGTGATTCCCACAAGGCCGACTATGTCACCATTCATGTCCCGAAGAGGTAACTTGGTAATTAGTACCCATTCTTCAGTGCCTTTTTTATTTTTATAACTAAGCCTTTCATTAATAATCGATTTTCCGTTTTTAATAACATCTTCTTCTTCGGAATAAAATATTTTCGTATATTTTTCCTGATATATATCAAAATCTGTTTTTCCAATGAACTCATCTTCGGATTGAAAACCATGATAATAAATCATTGCATTATTTCCGAGAATGAAACGATGCTCTTTATCTTTAATATATATTCTGTCGGGGATATTATCGATGAGTAATCGTAAAAGGTTCTGCTCTTTTTTTAATTCCTGCTTAATCTGCCTGCGTTCGGTTATATCCTGAATTGCTCCATATATTTTTAAGGTTCTGCCCTGAATGTTCTTTATCACGAAGTAACGTACAGAAATTGTTCCGATCCCACCATCTGCATAAAGAATACGATGTTCCAGTTGGCGATTAAAGTTCGTATCTGAAATTTCCCGGATATTCTTCATTTCATTTTCCACAACCAACCTGTCATCGGGATGAATGAACATTTCAGCATATCTTTCCGGCGTCATGGTATAGCCGCCGACTTGTTCGGCTGTCGTGCGAAAAATGGAGTAGAATTGATCATTGAAAATAAACAGGTGGTCAGCTACATCATACTCCAAATATCCAATTTGAGCTATCTTGGCGGCATTGGACAATTGAGCTTCATTGGAACGCAATTTCTCCTCAGTTTGCTTGCGTTCAGTGATGTAACGAACGATGTGAATAGAAGATTCAATCTTGTTATCGTTGTTTTTGACTGGGTCAACTGTTACTTGTATCCACTTTCCGTCAGGGAGCAAAATTTCTGAACTTGCCTTTTGTCCTGTACGTTTCATTTCCTGCATTGGACAATCCGGGACATGTTTCGTGGAATTGTGAAGTAGTTTGCAGCATAATTGACCTGTTATTTCTTCACAAGAAAATCCTGTAAACTTTTCCCCTGCTTCATTTGTCTTTATAATCCGGCCATCGAGGTCCGTCAAAAAAATCCAGTCAGAAACAGAGTGAATGATTTTCTCCCATATGTTTTCTTCTACATGGAGCGACTTTTCTTCTTTTGTGTCTTTCGATACTTGATATTGAATAGTCTCTAATTTTGCTTTTTCCTTGCGCTTTTTCTGGAGTTTCCCGGTGTTTTTATCATTGTAATTTTGCATAGCCTTACTCCAATGTTGCAATTATACAAAATATCAAATCGATTTTATCGATGTAATATCAATCAGATGTTGCTTGCCAAGAAAAATCAAATATGATTGTTAAGTAAATTAAGGAGAAAGTCAACTGTTTTTTATTATTTCGATGACTAAAGACCTCTAATGGTTAGAGTTTGTAGGAAATGTCATAAATTTGCAGTTTAAATTTGTTCGAGCAGCTTTTTCCAGCTTTCGATATGCCCATCCTCATCGGCCTGGTCCTTTTCGATTACCGCTCTGGTATCATCATCCCACTCGATATTTTTAAGCAGCTCACCGTAATGATGAACAGCTTTTGTTTCAACCCAAATACCGGTTTTGAGAATCGCTTTTGGCCCTCGCAGCCTTGATGTGAAACCGAAAAGAAACCCAACAAACCAGTACGCCATACGGAAAATGCTCGGCCTGAAATTATATTCGTACAACTTGACCTGAAAATCCTGATAATGTGTCATCTCGTTGCACATAGCCGCGATTAGTTTTCGATTCAATTCGCTCGGTTTTTTTGTAATTTGAAATTTGTATATAGTTTGCGCCATCAGTTCGAGTGTGTGCAAAGTAATCAACCCTTTTCGTATAGCTGCAAGTCTCTCCGGCGAAAATCCCTGACCTCGCAGAGCTACCTGATTCCCATTCATCTGCGGCCTGATTATAGATATATCAAATTGCTTCTTTTCCATAAATTCTGTTTTCTGTATTCTGTGTCCTGTTTTGCTATACTTCAGCTTTGAGTTTGCGATTCATCAGTTCGTCAATAGCCTGATGTACAGGTTTATTCTGGAACACGATTTCATAAATTGCCTGAGTGATAGGCATTTCTACATTTTTTTCTTCAGCAATCGCCATAACAGATTCGCACGTCGCGATTCCTTCGACAATAGATTGAGTTGATTTTATTGCCTGCTCTACAGTGTTTCCTTTGCCTATATTTTCTCCAAACGAACGATTCCTGCCGCTCGGAGAAATGCAGGTTGTCACAAGGTCACCAAGTCCCGTCAAACCTGTAAAAGTTTCCTGACTTGCGCCGCAGGCTATACCAAGACGTGTTATTTCAGTAAGTCCCCTCGTTACTAAAGCCGCTTTGCAGTTATCACCCGCGCCGATTCCATCTATGATACCCGCTGCGATGGCGATTACATTTTTCATAGCTCCGGCCAGTTCAACTCCTACAATATCTGTATTGGTATAAATTCTGAACCAGCTTGTACTGAAAGTAGTTTGAATTTTCTCTATCAACTTTTCATCAATTCCGGCTACACATGCTGTTGCAGGGAGCTTTCTTGCCAATTCGTCCGCGATTGTCGGGCCGCTCAATTCGGCAAGACTTTTGTCGTCTGGTAATTCGAGAACTTCAGTAATAATCTGGCTTGGCCGTAAAAGCGTTTTGTTTTCGATTCCTTTGGTAATCGAAACTATCGGAACGTTCTTTGGCGTATATTGCTTCAACCTTGCCCAGATACTTCTCGTAAACTGGCATGGTACGGCTGAAATTAACAAATCGACTCCGGCCATTATTTTGGCATCATCCGGCTCGAATTCGAGATTATCCGGCAATTTATAGCCGGGCAGAAACTTGATATTCTCTCTCGCCGCGGCCATTTCCATTAGCTGTTTTTCGTCGTAGCCCCACATTTTTACATGGAGATTCTTTTTGCACAGAAGCATACCAAGCACCGTGCCCATTCCGCCGTCACCAATAATAGATATATTCTTAAACATAGAACATTATCATAGTGTGAATTGTTAGTTGAGTCAATATCCGAAAAATGAAATAAAGTTGTTCTGGTATAAATAAAAGAATTGAATTTCATACTTATTTCTTATTTAATCTATAAAAAAATTCATCGGGAGAAAAAATGGCTGCTGATAAGGATATTGAAAAACAGGTTGAAGAGCTTCTCGCAAAAATGATGCTTTCGGAAAAAATTGGCCAGATGGTGCAAATCAATGGTTTTAAAGGAAAAATTCCCGACGAACTAAGGCAAAAACTTCGCGAAGGAAAAATCGGTTCGATGCTCAATGAAATCGTTCCGGAAACAAGTCTCGAACTCCAGAGAATCACAAGAGAAGAAAGCCGGCTCGGAATTCCATTAATAATGGGCCGCGATGTAATCCACGGCTATAGAACAATATTTCCTATCCCACTTGCCCAGGCCGCTACGTGGGAACCTTCACTTGCTCAAGCGGCTGCGCGAGTTGCTGCGAAAGAAGCTGCGCACGCTGGCTTTCACTGGACGTTCGCGCCGATGATGGATATTACACATGACCCGAGGTGGGGCCGCATTGCGGAAGGTTTCGGCGAAGATTCTTATTTGGGCAGTCTATTCGCGGCCGCGATGGTACGAGGTTTTCAGGGCGATAATCTTTCTTCTCCCGATACAATCGCCGCGTGTGCGAAACATTACGTAGGTTACGGAGCCGCGGAAGGTGGACGCGATTACAATACAGCATACATCCCGGAAAACCTGCTTCACGATGTTTATCTTCCTCCATTCAAAGCCGCTCTCGAAGCGGGAGTTGCGAGTGTTATGTCCGCGTTCAATGAAATCAACGGCGTGCCCGCGACCGGAAATGTTCATACTATTCGCGAAATACTTAAAGAGCGATGGAAATTCGATGGCTTTGTCGTAAGTGACTGGAACTCTACCGCTGAAATGATTAGTCACGGCTATTGTGAGGATATGAAAGATGTTGCAAAAAAATCCATAACCGCTGGTATCGATATGGAAATGCAAAGTACGGCTTACAGTGACTATCTCGAAGAGTTGGTGACACAGAAAGTTGTGCCGGAAGAACTTATTGATGATGCGGTGAAACGAATTCTTCGAATAAAGTTCAAACTCGGCCTATTCGAAAAACCATCTGTATATTCCGCAAAGTTACCGGAAAAACCGGATGAAGAATCGCTTGCGTTGGCAAAAGAAATTGCGACAAAAAGCATAGTCCTTTTGAAAAACGAAAATAAATTACTGCCATTATTGAAGGAATTGAAGTCTATCGCGGTTATTGGCCCGATGGCGGATGACCCTTACGAAGTCTTGGGGACCTGGAACAGGGACGGTAAAATCGAAGATACAGTGACACCTCTTGCGGCTGTTCGCGATATGGTTGGTGATAATACAGAAATAAATTATATTGCGGGTTTGCCTTATTCTCGCAGTAAAGACACAAGCGAATTTGCAAAAGCAATTAAGCTTGCGAAGAAATCCGAGGTTGTATTGTTCTTTGCAGGCGAAGAATCCATTCTTTCCGGCGAAGCGCATAGCAGAGCGTTTTTGAATTTGCCGGGTGCGCAGGATGTGCTTATAACTGAAATAGCAAAAACAGGTACTCCGATAGTTCTAATAGTTCTTGCCGGACGACCTTTATGTATAGGTGACATTATTGAAAAAGTCGATGCGATTCTTTACGCATGGCATCCCGGGACAATGTGCGGCCCGGCTATCGCAGACCTGATTTTCGGAATAGAATCACCTTCAGGGAAATTACCTGTCACTTTCCCGAAGACCGAGGGACAAATTCCGATTTATTACAATCATAAAAATTCAGGCAGGCCGCCTGAAGGTAAGAGCTTGACGATGATAGATGATATTCCTCTTCGCGCGTATCAAAGTTCGCTGGGTGACACATCGCGTTATCTCGATATTGGTTTCGAGCCGCTCTATCCGTTCGGATATGGATTGTCATATACACAATTCGAATATTCCAATCTTAGACTTGCAGAGGATAAAATTAAAGTCAGTGACGCAATAAAAGTTTTTGTTGATGTGACAAATACAGGTGACATGGAAGCAGATGAAGTTGTGCAATTGTATATACGCGATTTAGTTGCGAGTTTGACTCGTCCTGTCAAAGAGTTGAAAGGTTTCAAGAGAATCCGTTTAAAACCTAATGAGACAAGAAAAATTAATTTCGAATTATCTGCGAGCAATCTTGGCTTTCATACTAACGAAGGTAATTACATCGTTGAGGCCGGGAAGTTCAATCTCTGGGTAGGCGGTGACTCGAATGCCGGGTTAATGACTCAATTCGAAATTGTTGAATAAAAAAAGCCGAGTTTGATTAACCCGGCTTTTCATTGTTTAAGATGTTCAGAAGTTATCGATTAGTTTTCAGTTTCTTGTTTTTCAGGTAAATTCTGTTCGAGTTGGACGAGTATTTCAAACGGAATTGTTTCTACTCTCAAGTCACCGTAGATTACTCTGTAATCGTAGTCCGAAACTTTCCATCGCATAAGAACCTGGGCTTTTTCTCCGGGAGAAACCCTATCGCCGTAATAAGCGGGATTCTTCTGGTCCTGTACAAGGAGCATATAAAATTGAACCGCTCCTGCCATTGACATCATATTATCCATAAGCATCTGGCTTTTTTCTTCCTGGCTCAGTCCTTCTAATTTTTCTTTAAGTTGAGTTGCGGCAGGGGAATTAACATCTGTGATTTTTGACATTTGAGAAATCAGAGTCATGAGATTCATTTCTTTTGGATAGTTGCCGAAAAATTCTACATATTGTTTTAAACCTTCGATAGCTGCTTCTTCGGTATTGGATGGCATTTTAACAGAGCCGCTTGTAGCTGATTTGTAATCATCAGGAATTACCGGCTCAATTTCAGAAGCATTTACAGGTATATTCCATTGGAAATTATGAATAACACCTGAAACGCTTGCATTTGTTTGTCCTTCGAGCTGGAAATTCATATCCATTTGAACAGGTAGTTGAGTTTTCACATCCACCCAAAGTTTTATATCAACTGTACTGTACATTCCGCCCGCATAATTCGGATCGTTCGTTTGGAATCCTTCCACTGTTTTGCCTTCGATGGTTGATGTACCGAGACTTTCATATTTGCAGGAAATAACCTGTCCGATTATCTTTCCCGGGTCATAATTCTGATCTTTAATTCTTTCTATATACTCATCATCAACTTCCATACGTGTATATGTTTTTTGGTCGGGCATTATTTGGAATAAAACCTTGTCTTTAGGAATCACATATATTTCCTGTCGCATTGTAATGTTTTGACCTGCTTGTGTCATATCCATGGTTATTTTTTGGCCATATTCATATGAATAAAGTGCCGTGCCGTGCATGTTTATATTCAGAGTTCTATCCGCAATGATTTGACCTTCTGTAGTCATATCCATTTCATACATGTATGTGCTGATTTTTTCGATTTTTGTCAATACATTTGCAAGTACGACATTTGATGTTGTGCTAAAAAATGTCACGCCTATTACACATGCGATTATAATAGTCGCAGCGGCAGCGAATTTTGTAAAGTGACTTTTCATAATAAATCTCCCTAACTTTATCCGGCTATATTCCGGTTCTTGTTCGTTTGTTTGTTCTTGAGCACTCAGAATTTTTTCGAAGATAGCTTCGTGTTTTTCCTGGTTCGTACTCAACGTCGCGTTTTTGAAATATTTTTTAATTTCTTCAGGAGGTTTCATACTTTCACCTCGCTATTCAATAAAGACCTTAGTTTTTCAATCCCGTACCGGTAACGGGCATTCACTGTACTAATGGAAGTTTTCTGCAAATCTGCGATTTTCTGGAACGGCATATCCGCTTCCATTCGCAAAGTAATGACTTCTTTCTGCTCATAAGGAAGGTTCGTCATTGCCATGCTCAGGTTTTCCAATCTCTCGCTTAAAATCGCCCATTGTTCCGGCCGCTTGTCTATCGACACAATCTGTTCGGTTTCGTCAAGTGTATCTGTATTGTGCCTGTTCTTGTTACGCCTGAGATTGCGAACAGAGTTATAAACACTTGTAACAAGATAACTTTTCAGACTGCCGCGCAGTTCGAGTCGCTTCGAGATTTGTGCGAATTTTGTAAAAACTTCCTGCACAATATCCTCAGCCGTGTCAATGTTGCCAGTGAGCACGATAGCGATTTTCAGCATTTTGCTATGGTACTTGTCATAGATACGCCGCAGGGCCTCGCGAGAGCCGTGCTTTAATTTCCAGATAAGCAGCTTATCTTCCATTACTTTATTACACACCAAAAGGGAGTTTTTTATATAAAGTTTCTAAAAAAATATTTTACTGCAATATCAGTGTGTTGTAATCCATAAAAAAACAATGGGTGGCAGCCTCAAACGCAGTTTGGGGATGGTTTCGTAAGAATTTTCCATCCCCATCCTGAAAAAAGCAGGATGAGGCTGCCACCCATCGGGAAATGGAGATTATTGACAAGGTACGAATTATGAACGATGAGAGAAGAAAGTATGAGCCATCCCCAAGCTTTGCTTGAGGCTGCCACCCATCGGGATTTATAGCTCAAAAAAAAGCCGGTCATAATAACCGGCTTTAGTTGTTTTGTAAGTAATCCGAATTAATTTGATTTTACAATCCGGCTGCTTTTCGCAGGGCTTTTGCCTTGTTGGTATTTTCCCATGTGAAATCTGCTTCTGTTCGACCAAAATGTCCGCCGTGCGCGGTTTGTTCGAAAATTGGTCTGGCAAGTTTCAGGTAGCTGATCATCTTTTTCGGAGTTAGCGGGAAAATTTCTCTAACTAATTCTGCGATTTTCTGCTCGCTGATTTTCGCGGTTCCTTCTGTATCTACATGAACAGAGAGTGGGTCAGCTACGCCGATTGCATAAGAGAGCTGTATTTCACATGCGTCTGCAAGTCCGGCTGCTACAACGTTCTTTGCGATGTGTCTTGCCATGTAGCTTGCTGTACGGTCAACTTTTGTCGGGTCCTTACCACTGAAAGCACCGCCGCCGTGGCTTCCTCTTCCGCCGTATGTATCTACGATGATTTTTCTGCCTGTTACGCCGCAGTCGCCTTTCGGGCCGCCGATTACAAATCTGCCTGTCGGGTTGACGTGGAAGATGATATTCTTATCAACGAGTTTTTTCGGCAATACAGGTAAGATGACCTGTTTGATGATTTCTTTTTGAAGTGTGGTATATTTTACATCCGGGCCATGCTGTGTTGAAACTACGACTGTATGAATACGTTTGGGTTTATTATTTTCGTATTCGATTGTGACCTGGCTTTTTCCGTCCGGCCTGAGCCATTTGAGTTTTTTGCTCTGGCGAACTTTTTCAAGTCTTGTTGTGAGTTTGTGTGCAAGATGAATTGGCATTGGCATAAGTTCCGGAGTTTCCTTGCAGGCATAACCGAACATGATTCCCTGGTCGCCTGCGCCCTGGTCCTTATGAAGTCCTGAACCTTCAGTTACACCTTGTGAAATGTCCGGGCTTTGCCTGTCGATAGTTACCATTACGGCACAATTTTCATAATCGAAACCCATAGCAGGGTCGGTATAACCGATTTTCCTAATAGTCTCTCGAACAACATCGGGAATATTTACAATTGCTTTTGTTGTAATCTCGCCGGCGACAACGACAAGGCCGGTTGTTACGAGTGTTTCACATGCTACTCTGCTGGTTGGGTCCTGCGCGAGCATCGCATCGAGAATTGCGTCTGAAATATTATCGCATACCTTATCGGGATGACCCATTGTTACGGATTCGCTTGTGAACAAATATGTATCTGCGTTCGATTTAGATTTCTTTGAAATAACTTTTTTTGCCATTTTGTACCTCTTAACAGGAACCATCATTAAATTGTCCAGCCATATAATACTGAATTTTGGTAATAGTAACTTAAACACCTCATTATGAGAAGTTTGTTAAAGGTATTAGCATAAGCATTTAGCGAATAATTGCAATAATTTTGTTGTATGTTTTTCTCTATTTTTACAATAATAAATCTAATTTCTAATAAATCAGAACTTTGGTTCTCATGTAAATAAGCATGTATTGTGATTCTTATCTAAATTACCACAAAATGCCGGTCTTTTTTATTGCGATAAATATAATAGAAATAAAGGCACGGATTCTTGCTGAATTTCTTGAAATATCATTTAATAATAGTTGACGAATGTTTGAATATATGAGTAAATTAGCATCATGCAATAATGAGAATGAGTATCCTCATCGACGCATTTAAGGGTTTAAGTTAAGAAAGGATTATTTATGAAACGAGCGGAAAAAGTCACTAAACTATTCAAATCCAACCTTGCATTAGTATTGGTTGCTGCTATATGTCTTGGTACACTTATGGGCTGTGCAGGTGGATTGCAAAAAGGTGCTTCCATTACAAAAGATTCATTCGGCCAAATGCCTGACGGGACAGATGTTGATATTTACACTCTCGTCAACAAAAATGGTAATGAAGTAAGGATAACCAACTACGGCGGAATTATAGTTTCATTGAAAGTTCCTGACAAAGACGGAAATCTGGGCGATGTAATGTTAGGACGCGATTCAGTTGAAGATTATATCGAAAATAACAGTCCCTATTTCGGTGCTCTTATAGGACGATATGGAAACAGAATTGGTAAAGGCACATTCGAGCTTGACGGCAAGACATATACATTAGCGAAAAATAACGGTGAAAATCATCTTCACGGCGGAAATGTCGGATTCGATAAAGTCCTCTGGGATGCAAAAAAAATCGTAGTTAAAGGTTGCCCCGGTCTGGAACTGACCTATTTCAGTAAAGATGGTGAAGAAGGTTATCCCGGAAATCTTACTGTAACTGTGAAATATATTTGGACAAATAAAAATGAGCTGAAAATCGAATATACAGCTAATACAGACAAACCAACTGTAGTGAATCTAACTTCTCATGGATATTTCAACCTTTCAGGCAAAGGTGATATTCTTGGTCATGAGCTGATGATTAACGCTGAGAAAATGACACCAGTAGATAGCGGCCTTATCCCGACCGGCGAAGTAAAAGAAGTAGCTGGTACACCATTTGATTTTCGTGCTTTAAAGACTATTGGCAAAGACATCGCTGCTGATGACCAGCAAATCGAGTATGGCCCGGGTTATGACCATAATTTTGTTCTGGATAAAGCCTTTGGTGAAATGTCTCTTGCCGCGGAAGTCTATGATCCATCTACCGGCCGTGATATGGAAGTCTGGACGACAGAGCCTTCTCTTCAGTTCTATTCCGGAAATTTCCTCGATGGAACTATAACTGGAAAGTACGGCCAGGTTTATAATAAGCATGCGGCTTTATGCCTCGAAAGCCAGCACAATCCAGATTCACCGAATCAGCCTGGTTGGCCGACAACAACACTTCGTCCGAAGCAGACTTATAGAACAACAACAATATATAAGTTCTCAACGAAGTAATTTAAGCTGAATCGAAGAATTTACTTCGATAAAAAAAACTAAGAGCTATATACTGGAATTACACTTTCCGGTGTATAGCTCTTAGTTATTTCTAATAGATAATATTATTGACCACGAATAAACACTCTGTAGGTTGCGTTGCAACGCACCAAAAATACAGTATGAAAGCTTACCCTCATTTTTAGCATTCTTTTCGTTCAAAATTGAAGCGCCCCATAGCGAAATTTGGAAAAAAATAAAATAATTTTTATTGCAGGCCGCATAAGGATTTAGCGATTTTGGCATCATGTCACTACCCTCATTTTTAGCGCACTTTTCAATCAAAAACGTAACACCGCGCCTATTACAGAGGGAGAGTGTTGTTTTCTCCCAACGTTGAAAAGTAAATATTTTTCATATATTTCATATTTAAGTAGGGTGTGCTGTGCA